>JAUVCD010000314.1 GCA_030590865.1 Myxococcales bacterium
ACTAGCGGTCGCCCGAAGCTCTCCTCACACCACCCGGAAGAGTAGCCGGCATTCATGATGCACACCGGCGTATCAGCCTTTCGTCCCTCCTGTAGCCAGGCGTCAGACTCGAACGAATAGGGGTGATCGTAGAGCAGCGTAAAACTCTCGTCCGGCGCGGGGTGGGAGCGCTCGTCGATGTCGACGAAGGCCCAGCCGCTGTGGGAGAAGACGATCGGTCCAGCAGCCAGACGGGCTACTGGATCGGTGAGATTCATTTTGGCGTGGAAGGCGTTGGCGTCGCTCTTGCCGATGGCGTGGGCTAGGTCGAACAGAATGTTGCGCGCGAAATCATGGGCCTCGCCCTTCCGGCCCGGCCCGTAGAGCTTCTCGACCAACGTAAAGAACTCGACGGAGAGCGATGCGGCGCGGACCAGTACGTAGCGCTCCCCCGCGATTTCAATGGTGCCCCGGTTCGGATCGGCGATTTGGTCACTGAAATACCGGGATACGACCTTTTCGGCCTCTGCGAAATCCGCCTCCAGGGCGGCAGGAACTCGGGCCGTCTTCAGCTTGGTCACCCCCGTACTAAGGAGTCGTGGCGCGCCCCGGTCAAGGGGTTGCGTGTTCCACTCCGCAATTCGTTGCTCCCCTCCTCGTCTTGTTGTGGCTTCTGGCTTGCCGCAGCCCCGCCGAGGGGGGAGGCTTGGCGTCATGGCGGGACGCACCTTTGCGACCGGCGACATCCACGGTGATCTCGATGCCCTGCTTCGGGTGGAGAAGCAGCTGCCGACCCTCGACCAGGGCGACACGCTGGTGTTTCTCGGAGATTACGTCGACCGAGGTCCGAACTCGGCGCAGGTCATCGAGCACCTGCGCAGCCTGCCCAGCCGCACACCAGCCAAAGTGGTCACGCTCCGCGGAAACCACGAGGATGCCTGGTTGCGGGTCATCGACCAGGGGTGGCCCGAGTTCGTGGGGCCGGTGAGCCACGGCTGCCGTGAGGCGCTCGAGTCCTACATCGGAAAGGTCGATGACCCGCTCGGCGATGCCCTCCAAATGGTCCTGCACGCCGGCGCGTTCTTCCCCCTGGACGTGGTGGAGTGGATGCGTTCCCTGCCCATCTACTTCGAAGACGAGCACGCCATCTACGTGCATGCTGGCCTCGACAAGGACGCCAACGGCTTCTTGCACCCGGCGGACACGCCCACGCCCGCCGCCCTGTTGTGGCAGCGTGACGTGGAGTTCTTTCGGAGCTACCGGGGCAAGCGCATCGTATTCGGCCACACGGTGACCGAGTGTCTCCCTGAAGAGCTGTCGTCCTACACGCCAGACGACCCCAGTGACATGTGGGCCGGCCCCTGCACCATCGGTCTCGACACCGGTGCGGGCAAAGGCGGGTTCCTCACCACCATCGAGCTTCCGAGCCTGAAGGTGTTCGAATCACGGTGAGTCGCAGCCGATGATGTCGGCGGAGAAGGAAAGATGAATCTGTCGCTCTTGCTGGTTGGGCTCGCCAAGGCGGCCTTCGGGATCGTGGTCGGCGCTGTGGGCATCTTCGTGGCATCCCGGGCGCTGCACCGGCTCATCGGGTCTGGCTCGACCGACACTGGGCAGCGTGAGGGGAACGTGGCCATCGGCGTGCTCAAGGCTGGCAGCCTGGTGGCACTGGGGATTCTGCTCCAGCATGCCGTGTCGGCGACGTTCGACGCCATGGATCTGCTGTACCGAGATGCGGCCATCACGGGCAAGGCGATTGGGCGGTTGGGCGCCTATGCCGGCCTCCACGTCGGCTTGTCCATCGTGGTCAGCGCGGTGGTGCTCGCCCTCGGCACGTGGCTGTTCACGCACCTCACCCGCGGGGTGGACGAGATGGAGGAGATTCGAGGCGGTAACATGGCGCCTGCGGTGGTCCTGGCGGCCGTCATGGTGGTGCTTGCGCTGATGACCGCGCCTGGGCTCCAAATGGCTCTCGATGGTCTGTTGCCGCTGCCGACGCTGGCTCGCGATCAGGTGGCCGGCTCGGCATGAGCGGGTCTGGCACCCGTGGGGGCGCGAGGGCCAGGTTCGCTGCGGCGGTTGCTTTGGCGCTACTGGTGCTGGCGACCAGCTCTTGTTGCTCGACTTGTGTCGACATCATCGAGCTGGCGGTCGAAGAAGCGGTTGAAGAAGAGGCAGACGAGGACGCGCCGCGGGTGGATCTCGGAACGGCAGAGCATCCGGCTGACAACGCTGCCGCTGCGGTGCGCCACACGTGGTGGGTCCCACGACTCGATCCGGAGAAGTACCGACTGGGGTACCAGGTGCCGAAGGTCGAGGCGCAGCGGATCGAGCGGGCTTACGACGATTGGGCTCACAGCGTGCACCACCGCAGGTTGAACAAGGACACCTTCCAGTGGCGTCCTCCGCCGGGGTGTTTCGGTGGGCTGCAGTGTGTCTACGCCGCGCTGGACCAGCAGGGACGTGACGCCATCGAGCCACTCGCCGACTTGTTCGTGCGGCGCCTGCAAGAGGAGAAACTGTCAGCCCTGGACGTGGCAGCTTTGGTCATCACCTTCGTGCAAGCCATCACCTACGAAATCCCGAAGGGAGAGCCCTTCGGCGTGAGACCGCCGGCGCTAGTGGTGCGCGAGAGGAAGGGCGATTGCGATTCCAAGGCCCTGTTGGGCCACCTGATTCTCCGTCGCCTCGGCATTCACAGCGTTCTCATCTCGTCCCAGGCGCACAAGCACACCATGCTTGGCGTCGCCTTGCCCGCTGCGGGCAAATCCTTCAGCTGGAAAGGCCGTCGCTACGCTTTCGTGGAAACCACCGCCAAGCGGTCGCCCATCGGCCACATCGATCCGAAGCTCTTGCGGCCGAACGACTGGCAAACCGTCAGGCTCGATTACGACCAGGTGGCCAAGCCGAGTGAGCTCCGTCGCCAGCGGCGCAAGGGGGGCGAGAATCGGAGCCAACCGCTGCGCAGCGGACGGAGCGGGCGCACCAGTGGGGCTCAGAGCGGCGGCCGAATCCGACTCGATTGAAAGGCGATGGCGGGGGAGCCGGTGAGCGACAAGCTCACGAGCCACGCATTTTGCGGTACGATGGCAATGTGAAACGGCGCATCCAGGGAACACTACTTGTCTTCGCAACCATCGCGCTCGGCTGGCTGATCGCCGCCCCGCTAGCTTGCTCAGCCTCAAACGACGGCAGCGAGTTGCCCGGCACGGGCGGTAATGGCTCCGGGTCTGGGGGCAACACTTCGACGTCCAGCGGCACGGGCGGCGAAGGGGCCATGACCATGACCACCGCGACGGGAGGTCAGGGCGGCGGGGGCGGCGTGCCCATCAATCCCTGTGGCACCGAGTGCGGCGACACCGAGTTGTGTGAGACCCAGGCGGTGGCCTTGGATGACAACTGCGACGGCCAGGTCGACGAGGGCTGCACCTGCACTGCCGGCACGGCCCAAGCTTGTTTCAAGGGAGACCCGTCGTACAAGGATCACGATGGTTGTTACCCAGGGACCCAGAAGTGCACCGAGCTGGGTCTGTGGGGGGACTGCGAGGGTGGCTTGCACGCGACGGAGAACTGCTTCGGTGTCGACCAGACCGGTTGTCATGCCATCTCGAGCCCGCCCTTCGTCTGGGTCGATCTCAAGACAGGCACCGGGATCTTCAGCAACGATGCCGTGTCCGAGACCTGGACCGTCGCCTGTCCGTCTGGCGTGAGCCCCTGTCCGGCTGTGCTCGGTCAGAATCCGGCCGACGATTTTCAGCCCATGCAGTCTGGTGAGTACACGGTCACCTATGACAAGACCACCGCCAACGGGTCAGACCAGTGCACCTATCCGCTCTTCGTGGGTGCGCCTGGCCTGAGGGTCGAGCTTGAATGGGAGCACAACCTCGGTGGCGACGGTGTGGACGTCGATCTGCACCTCCACAAGCCCAACGGCGTCGGCCCCTGGGGCGGCGACGGGGGGGCGGCCGAGGACTGCGCCTACGACAACTGTGTCGCCTGGTCCTTTGCCCTCAACATGGGGCCCACCTGGTTCAACGGTCTGGCGCCGCCTGACCCGGTGAACTGGTACCTCGATCCGACCTTCGAGAAGAACACCTGCTACTTCGACCCCATGGGGGTCGGACAGGAATGGCAGACCATCGGTCAGGGGTGTCATAACCCGCGGCTAGACGTCGACAACATCACCTGCGATCCCAACATTACCGATCCCAACAACACCGACTTCTGCACTCCAGAGAACATCAATATCGATTTCCCGCCTAGTGACGAGTGGACCCGAGTCGGGGTGCATTACTACTCGGCCCACCAACTGACCTACGACGTCCACCCGGTGGTCAAGATCTACTGCAACGGCGCGCTTGCTGCCGAGCTTGGAGCGGCGGGCTTCTACGATCCTCAGGCTCCCATCACCTTCACGCCTGCCGACTCTGACGTCCGCTTCTGGCTGGTGGCCGACGTGCTGTTCCGGGATGACGAGTGCGATGGCCAGCTGTGCATCGTCGAGCCGCTCTACATCGATCCGGTGGCCAAGACGCCCATTCTGACCGACGTGAGCGTCGTGCAGACGACGGTCGGTCCCTCCTACCCACCCATCCCCAACTAGGTCCATCGCGCTCAGCGTTTCTGGCGCACCCATCCATTGGGGTGGGGTTGTACGGTTCGCTCGAGCGCGGTGGTGACCGGTCACCAACGTTTCGCCGTGTCGCTCCAGTCGTTCCTTCGCCCGATTGCCTTGGTCGCTCTTGTTGTCGCAGCGGCGGGCTGCGATGCACGGACGACCGCGCCGCCTGTCGGTTCGAGCGCACCGGGGTCAGCGCCGGCGGTTCCACCATCGGCAGCGCCAGCAGGGGCCCGCACCGCGGCGGGGATTCACTATCTAGAGCGCTACACCGGTGGTGCGATGGCGGATCAGACGCTGCCCATGATCGTGGCCATCCATGGTCTCGGTGACCGCCCGGAACAGTTTGCGACCTTGCTCAGCGCGCTTCCGGTCCCAGCCCGACTGATCGTTCCTCAGGGCATCGATCCCTACCATGGCGGCTTCTCGTGGTTCCCGATCCGCGTTCGGGATCTGGACCCGGAGCGACTCGCAGGGGGCCTGAAGCGCGCGGCCTCCCGGCTAGCCGAGTTGCTCGCCGAGTTGGGCCGGCGTCACCCCACCAAGGGAAGACCCGTGGTGACCGGCTTTTCCCAAGGCGGCATGCTCTCCTTTGTCCTCGCGGTCGAGCACCCCCAAGCGATTGCCGCGGCTATCCCGCTGGCAGGCTGGCTACCCCCGCCGCTGTGGCCTTCCGCCGTGCCACGGGCTGCACCGCCCATCATGGCGCTCCACGGTGATGCCGACCGGCTGCTCGAGATTGAGCCGACTCGGGCGGCGGTCGGTCAGCTTCGACAGCTCGGGTTCCAGGTCGAGCTTCGCGAGTATCCGGGCGTCGGCCACACCGTCAGTCCCGCTATGCGTCGTGAGCTCTACCGACAGCTCGCCGCTCATGTGACCGACCCGCCACCGCGGTGAGCACGAGCGCACGTCGGGCAGCCCGTGTAGACTCCACCGGCCGATGTCACGGACCGCCCGCCGCAAATTGCGCCACTGTGCGTCGAGGCCAGATGCTCGTTGAGGATCTGCCGGCAGGCGCGGTCGTCAGCGAGTACCGCATCGAGCGGCTGATCGGTGAGGGCAGCTTTGGCAAGGTCTACGCTGCCGTACATCCGGTGATCGGCAAGTTCGCGGCGGTCAAAGTGCTGAGCGTCGAATACGCCCACAAGCCTCAGTTCGTGTCCCGTTTCGTCGAGGAAGCCCGGGCGGTCAACCTCATCCGGCACCGCAATATCGTCGACATCTTCGGGTTTGGATCCCTTCCTGATGGGCGACCCTACTTCGTGATGGAGCTGCTCGAGGGACTGCCGCTTGGCGACTATCTCAAGCAACGGGGACGCATGCCGATCGGCGAAGCTATCCCGGTGTTGCGTAAGGTGGCTCGGGCTCTCGGTGCGGCCCATGCTGCGGGTATCGCCCACCGGGATCTCAAGCCGGACAACGTGTTCCTCACCTTTGACGAAGACGGGATTTGCTTTCCCAAGTTGCTCGACTTCGGGATTGCCAAGCTGATGGGGAGCTCGCCGGCCGGTCATCGCACCGCCACGGGTACGCCGATGGGCACGCCGCTCTACATGTCGCCCGAGCAGTGCAAGGGTGAGAACGTCGATCACCGTACCGACATCTACGCCTTCGGCATCGTGGTGCACGAGGTGTTGACTGGCAGGCTGCCTTTCGACGTGAAGAACGTGGCGGAAATCATGGTGGCCCATCTGTCGCAGCAACCTACGCCCATGTCGAGTGCCGCTCCCGACCTGCCGCCGGCTCTCGATGGGCCGGTGCTGCAGATGCTCGCCAAGGATCCCCAAGATCGACCGCAGCAGATCGTAGCAGGACTCGAGGCCTTGGCTGAGGCTGCCCGCCAGGCCGGCTTGGCCGTGCCCAGCGCAGTCCCGAGCGACCTGTCTGGTCACCTAGCAGCCCCGCCGGCCGGCAGTCCGGAAGCCGCCACGGGACCCACGGTGCCGCTCACCGGTAGCATGGTGGATGGCCTCCCAGGCGGATATCCCAATCAACCGTCCCCTGGTCAGTCTGCGCTTCCTGCCACCCAGCCGTCTGCCGGCCAGGGGGGCGCCATTGTCGCTACGGCGGCGCCGGGCGCCTACGGGGCGGGCCATTACCCCAACGTCGGCACAGCAGCGGAGGCTTACCCGGCCCGGCGCCGCGGTGGCTGGCCCACCTGGCTCACCTGGGTGCTCATTGGTGGTGGCTTGTTGCTGTTCATCGCTTTGGCGCTGATTGTCGTTAGCGCCGCAATGATGGCCAAATCGAAGGGCCGCCGCTCCTCCGCAGGCTCAGTCTTGGAGCAGCCGCTCGAGCTCGACCTGGCCGCCTACCACGACGCGCAGAACAGCTGCGCCGGTTGGAGGCGTGTAGGTCGCTCCGGTCGCCCGGGCGATGATCTGTCCGTTGCTATCGATAGCCGTCCAGACCCGCAGCGGCTCACCTTCGTCGAAGCCTGTGGCAGGTGCTTCCCAGGAGGTGTCGTTCAGGTGGCGAGCGAGCTTGGCGGTGTGCTGAGGCAGCTCGGAGCTTTGCCAGTCCATCAGTCCATAGAAGGCCGGCTCGAGCGGCTCGTTGCGCCAGTCGCAGTGGGTGAAGTTGGTGTAGAGACCGACGTAGCTGGCGCCGAGCTGGTTGCAGATGTCACCGATCTCGGACACCGAGGCCCCCTCGGACCACATATCGGCGGCATCACCGAACATGTGGCGTGAGAAGGTCACTCCACCGACAGAGCCGTTGTAGGCCGGGCTTCGGTAGCCCGAGTTGATGTGGAGTGCTGCGCCGACTAGCTCGCGAATGGTTTGGAGCCTGGCGACCACGTGGGGCTGGAAGACACCGTAGCGGCCTTTCCATTCCTGCATCACTTCTTCGAGCGTGAAGTCGGCTGCAACCGGGAGGGTCCCGTCCTCGGTGGCTAAGTCGACGAAGCGCAGCGGCGCGCTGTATTGGGGGCTGTCGTGGCTTGGATAGGCGTAGTCCGAGCCCCAGTTGGAGCTCCAGGGCAAGATCGCGACACAAGCGGTGAAATCGTTGTTCGGGCCTGGATAACAAACCTCAGGGCCAGTTGGCCCAGGGTCCGAAGCTCCGCCGGAGCCGCCGGCGCCTCCCGGGCCGCTCGACTCTCCGCCTTGGTTTGCGCCGCCGATGGGGCAGGTCGTGCAGGTAAGACCGTCACCGCCCCCGGCTCCCTCCCCCCCGACGCCGGGGATGCCTCCGCCGGGGCCGAGGTCACCAATGCAGGCCCCGAAAACCGACAAGAGCCCCCCTGCCAGTGCGCTCAAACCAACCAGTTGATAGCGGGTCGTCATCCGTAGGACTCCAAGGCACCTTCGGTAAGCAAGGTGCGTGCCGGGACGCGCGACATTGGAGGTGACTGCGAGGGTGGCGCAACCGTTGGGAATTCCACCATCGGTTTGCTGTTCTTCGCGTCGTCCCCTCGTCAGGCGAGTAGGTGGCCATCCGCTGATGGTAACTGGGAGATCCACCAGGGCGGCCTGGCGTGTCGTTGGGGTTGTGCTCCAGTGAGCGCTTTGGCAGCGGGCTGCTAGGCTTGCTCCATGTGGGTGAACAGGCTGGTGGGCTTGGCACTCTGTTTGGGCACCTCGCTGGCCGGTGCAGGGGCGGGCGGTGATCCTGCGATTGCTGCGCTGGACGACAAGCTGGTCAAGGACCCCGAGCGTGTGGATTGGCTGGTAGAACGCGCCGCCCTCCAGCGGCTGCGTGGCGACTACGGTGCTGCGCTGGCCGATCTGAACGAGGCTTACGACCTCGATCCCGAGCTGCCCGAGGTTTGCCTGCAGCGGGGGCAAGTGCTCGCCGCCCTCGGCTACCCGCTGGCGGCGCAGAGCGACCTGGGCCTTTTCTTGGCCTATCGGCCCCACAACGTTCGGGCCCTGGCGGTGCGCGGGCGGCTGTTGGCGCTGATGGGGCGCCCGTCCGAAGCTCGAGCGGACTATGAGGCTGCCCTCGCGCTGGCACCCACCGCTGAGCTCTACCTCGACCTCTGCCGGCTTGACGAGGCCGCCGGCAATCTGAACGGTGCGGCGAGTTGCTACACGCGCGGTCTCGGGGAGCTGCACGAGGCGCTGGTGCTCCGGCAAGCCCTGGCTCGCATCGAGACTGACCGTCGGAACTATGACCGGGCGATCGACTTGCTCGACACTTTGATCGACCATCCAGCGCTGCGGGCTGATGCACTGCTCGATCGAGCCGACGCCTACGACAAGGCTGGCAAAGAGAGTAAGGCGTTGCGAGATCGCCAACGGGCCCTGCAGGAGATCGACCGAGCGCTGGGCGAGGGGCCGTCCGAGCGCTTCTGGCAGCTGCGCTCGCGGGCGCAGTGGGCGCTCGACCAAGAGGACGCTGACGAGGACGACGGCGAGGACGACGGCGAGGACGATCGACCGCCGCGGCTCGAGGAGGCGCGGGAGGCGCTGCGCCAGTCCCGCGGTCCCTATTGAGCCGTTTCTCGGGCTGACCGGTGCTCCAAGGGGCCACTACGACTTGCCCGCGCCGTGACGGCTGGGTTGTTGTAGGGTCCCACGCAACCACCGATTCGCGTGACCCCGAGGAGCCCTGATGACTGCGATTTGGCGATCGCTGCCCTTTCCCAAGTACTTGCTGCCCATCGCGCCGCTCGCTCTCGTCCTGCACTTCATCCAGGTTGGCGGAGTACTGAGCCATTTCCTCCTCGCCGCGCTTGGCATCCTCGGGTTGGTCGTGGTGATCGGGGCGGCCACCGAAGAGGTGGCGCTGCGTACTGGCCCGGTTTGGGGCGGGCTGCTCAACGCCACCTTCGGCAACGTGACCGAGCTGATCATCGCGCTCATTGCGCTCAAGCATGGCTCCTACGCGGTGCTGCGGGCGTCGCTCACCGGGTCCATCCTGGGCAATCTGTTGCTGCTGCTCGGGCTGGCCATGGTGGCCGGCGGCATCAAGCACAAGTCGCAGAAGTTCAACCGCACCGGCGCCGCCGCCTCGGTGCAGATGCTGGCGCTCGCCCTGTTTGCGCTGGTCATCCCGAGTGTGACGCTTCATTTCCACGGCGTCATGGAGCTCCCACCGGAGGCCGTCGGTCCGGTGGTCGAGAAGCTCTCGCTGGGGATCGCGATCATCCTGCTCATCGTCTACGTGTTGCACCTGCTGTTCAGCTTGTGGACCCACAGCTTCACCTACCGAAGCGACGAGGCGGCCCTCCACGAAGAGCCGAAATGGTCTCTCCGGGCGGCCGTGCTGCTGCTGGTGGTCGCGGTCGTGCTGGTCGCCCTGTGCGCCGAGGCTTTCGTGGCGTCACTGGATCACATGATCAAGGACGGCTCGATGCCTCTTTCCGAGGTCTTCCTCGGCGTCGTGGTGGTGGCGGTGATCGGCAACGCGGCCGAAGGCTCGGTGGCGATAGTGGCTGCCGCCAAGAACAAGATGGAGCTGGCGTTCCAGGTGGCCATGTCGTCGGCCATCCAGATTGCCTTGCTGGTGGCGCCGATCCTGGTCATCGCGAGCTTCATTTTCGTGGCCGACCCGCTCACCCTGGCCTTCAGCCCCTTGGAGCTCTTGGCCCTGTGGGGTGCCGTGCTGATCGCTGCGTTCACGCTGCAGGATGGCGAGAGCAACTGGTTCGAGGGGACCATGCTGCTCGCGGTCTACGCCGCTTTTGCGTTGGCGTTCTGGTTCCATCCGTAGGCTAGTTCCTGGCCCTCGAGGCGCTGCGGTCTCGCGCGCCCCTGGCGGGGCGAAGGGCGCGCGAGCCCTTCGCTAGCGCCTTCTGTTGGCCGGCTAGCCTTCTTTTCTCGGGGTTTTTTCAAAAACCGCTTCGCGAGAAAAGGAAAGGCGCTGCGGTCTCGCGCCCCGGCTCAATATGTCCGTTGACAACGAATAAGTCCGATGTATTATGCGTCGTCAAGGTGGGGGTGATGCCCCGAGGAGCCGGCCATGAAGATACC
>JAUVCD010000889.1 GCA_030590865.1 Myxococcales bacterium
CGAGGTCCGCGCCCGCAACTGGTTCTCCCTGCGCGGCGTGGAGCCCGTGATGGACCGCTACAACGCTGAGCTCGACCACCAGATCCGACTGGGCCAATAGTGACGGAGTCAGATGCTCTGCGAACTGTTGGCGCCACTCAACCCCTTACCGTCGGTCGATAAGGCCCTGTTTGGCGCTCGCGCAGATCGATAAGGGGCTGAGTGTCGTTTTGGCTGTGGCGCCTCCCGAAAAGAGACGGTTTGGTCGTTCCGGCTGAATCGGAAACCGGCTCTATCGACCGGAATCGGGACCAAAAGCGTCACTCACCCCGTTTCTCTTTTCCGATGTGGCCAACCGATGTCGCTCTGGATGGCCCCGAGTTGACCACATCGAACCCCACGACAAGCAAGAACCTACACTTTCGTCCGTTTCGTAGTGTAAAACGCAGGCGTGTTGGTCCAGCTACCGGGGGCGGAGGCTCCTGACGACGCTCTCGTCGTCGACGAGGTGGTCTAGGCCAAGAGCGCCGAGCAGATCATGCTGCTGGGGTGTGGGCCTCGTGACGGTGTAGTAGGCGCCAGCGCCGTCAGGCTGCAGGCGATTGAGGTGGCAGGTCGCGAGCACGGAGGTAGCCGCTGCGGCTGTCATGGGCGCACTGCTGCCAGCGAGCCGTTGTTCCATCGCGCGTTGGAGGAGGAGAGCGAGCATGCAGAGGCTGACGTGAGCTTGGACCTTTGGATCGGTGCGATGACGGACAGGCCGCAGGTCGAGCTCGCTCTTGATTGTCTGGAAGTCCTTCTCGATGATGTCCTTGCTGAAGTAGAGCCGGACGAGATCGCTGGCTGAGCGGAGGACCGTTGGGTGGGCAACGAGGACTCCGAAGCCATCGAGGCGGCGGCGCCGCTGCCACGCGACATCGTCCCGAGTGAGGACCAGCTCATGGTGAAAGCGCCCTTCCGAGCGGCGTTGACGGGTAGTGACATCGAACAGGTTGAGCCAGTGGAGGGGCTTGAGCAAGGATCGAGCATCGGCCAGTAGATGCTCTGCGGGCCGCGGTCGAGACTGTTCACGCTGCTTGTCGTTGAGCGCATCGACCTGGGACTTCAGCAGTTGTAGCTGCCTGCGGGCAGTCTCTTGGCGTGTGAGGAACAGGTCGGGGGAAAACCACCCGACCCGACGAAGCAGAAGGCTACGCCTCCGTAGGTCCAGGATCTTGGGTGGCCGGGGTGTGTTCCGCTGCTGGCCTATGATGTCGGCAAGCCGCGCATCGAAGGCTCGGCGCTGTTCCTCGTACGGCAGGCCTGCGATTTCACGCAGCTCCTCGAGGTAGAGGGGCTCGCCCTCGCCTTGTAGAATACGAGCTCGTACGCCTTCCTCGAGGTGGGTCAGCTTGCGACACCGGGAGATTCCACGTGAGCTGGTCCCATACCAGTCAGCCAGCATCAGGTTCGATGAAGCCAGCCCCGTGGCCCGTGCCTCCTCCATGAATGCAACTTCTCGTATGAGCTCCGCGATGGGCCCCTGGCCATCGGGTGGCGGCTTCGTCTCGTCTCGCTCACAGCGAGCAACACCAAAGTCCTTGAAGAAGCGACCATCTGGCAACGGCTTCATGCCTGCTTCACGAGCGAGTTTCCCGAGACGGGCGAGCTCGCGCTCTCGCGTGCGTGGCGAGCCGGACAGCTCGACTCCGTCGAAGCTCTCCCAGGGTCCACTATCGACGAAGGAAGCGAACTCCGGCCGTACCAATGCGGTCAGAAAGGGGACTCCTGCATCGGACAGTGCTTCGAGATGAGCCCCCCGCCCCATGGCTCGGTCCATCACCACTGGTTGCCCCTCGATTACACCGGCCTCGACGGCCTCGCGGACAACCTCGAGCATGACGGTCGGCTCGTACCGCCCCCCCTTGACCGTCTTCCACCTCAGTGGGAAGCCTCGTTGATCGCAGAGCAGCGCGATGCCTACCTTCTCGCGGTAGAGGCCCTCTTTGGTCTTGCCCTTGCGCGAGAGTTCGGGCCCCCGTCCGACGAACCACGTGTCGGTGAGGTCCAGGTAGGTGACGAGCACCCCGTCCTTCTCCAGTCCCACCCGTTGCGCGATGGCCTCCTGCACTGCTCCATCAACCTCGTTGAGTGCCTGAAGGGCTCGGTGGACCCGCGAGTTGTTGAAGTAGCGTGCCTTGACGCCCTGCAGCTCGGGTAATGCGGTGGTGGGAAACCAGGAGCACGCGGCGAGCTTCGACCCGGGCGCAACGCAGCGGTGCAGGACGAGCGCCTGGATGATCTGACTGTGCGGGACGATGGAAGCTGTGGGCAGCAGACGATCGAGAAGGTCGAAAAGTTGCCAGCGATCCCAGATGGCGCCGAACACAGCGACAGGCAGAAAGACAAGGTTGGAGATCACCTGATGCTGTGCGGCAATCGCAATCCCCTGGTCCGCAGAGCGCTCGGCAGGCACCACCGCCGCACCATCCTTCGTCGCAGCGAGCGCAACCCTGAGGTTCTCGATGGCTTGGGCAGGCCAGTCCTTCAGTGAGGCGATCACCCGATGAGTCGGCCGCCCGTTCTTCTGCCTGTAGCTCTCCACAAGCTGGGGATACTCGTAGATCTTCTCGCCGCGCTTGATGCGTGTGGTCCGGATGAACATGCTGTGCCTACATAGCAGGTCCAGAGAACCTAATCAAATGCACAGTAATACGCATGATATGCATCGGGTGTTGTGCCTACAATGAATCGGGCCTCTCACCGATAAGCGCCCTCGAACCTCATCAATTCAAATCCACTCCCGGTGGACCGATCAACTTGGGGATCGTCGGTATCGCGGTGAATGGCGTTCGCGACCGCCCGTGCCACCAGCACGACGGCTTGGCCATCGCCTGGACCCCCTCGAAGTGGCACTGTGGAGTGCCACTACGGCCGGGCCAGCGCCTGGACCCCCTCGAAGTGGCACTGTGGAGTGCCACTACGGCCGGGCCAGCGCCTGGACCCCCTCGAGTGGCACTGTGCTTGAGTTTGGAGATGCGCGAGGCCTGGGGGATGAAGCCAACATCGGGGAGCGCCCAGCGCGGCAAACCGCCAATGCGGACCACCGAAGTGGTCGTGTGGGAGGCTCCTGCAAAGCCTGTCTGGAGCCTTGGCGAATGGGCCCTATGAGCGGCGCACTA
>JAUVCD010000655.1 GCA_030590865.1 Myxococcales bacterium
GCCGAGGGTCTGACACTCCAAGCGGGCGTTGGCCCAAGACTCGTTGTTGTCGTGCAGGAGGTAGCAGTGGTGGGTCGTGGGATCGTCGAAATCTCCGCAGTTGCTGGCGTTGCACGGGTCGCAGAGGACGACCTGGCAATCGGCACCGCAGCCGTTTTGATCGTCTTGGGCGTTGCCGTCGTCGCACTCCTCGGCTGCGTCGACCACGCCGTCCCCACAGGTGCCGATCCGCATGCGCAACACGAACGGTCCGCCATCGCCATCCCACACATCGACGACTACGATAGTGGTCTCGCCCGCCACCACCGGTAGGGCGACCACATCGGTCTCGAGGGCGCTGAAGTTCCAGTCACAGCCGAGCCCCTGGTCGCTGCTGCACTCGCCGTGCACGTGCAGCCAGTGGCTCTCGTAGCTGGGCTCGAGCTCCACGAAGAGCGTTCCGGTGACCGTTGCTGTGACGGCGTAGATGAGGTCGCTTCCTTGCCACGTCCCGCCGGTATTGCAGCTGCCGATGGGCGCGATGGTATTGATGGCAGAGCTCGCCCCCAAGACGCTGTCGGCGATGGCGACCAGCTCAGCCCCAATCTCGAGGGGCGTGCCGGGACAGTCTTCAGGGTGCTCGATCAAACATGTCGAGCCGCAGCGATCCCCGGCCACGGTGTTGCCGTCGTCGCATTCCTCTCCAGAATCGATGACGTCGTTACCACAGGCAAGCGGCTGTCCGCCCGCGCCGCCCCCGGTGCCCGTCTCGCCCCCAGCGCCGCCGGTGCCGCTCCCGGTTCCAGCCTCGCCGCCCGCGCCGCCGGTGGTGGGCCCGTTCTCGTCGAAGGACAGCTCGTCGACGCCGAACAAGGCGTTGCAGCCGCCTGCCAGACCGATGGCCAGCAGCCACACGCCCAGGCCACGGCTCAGCCCGAGGCGCTGGCTTGCCGTGCATGAGGCGTCAAGGCGCAGCGAACCCATGGGCCGATAACACCAGCTGCGCTCTACCGGGTCAACCAAGGTGCCTAGCGGTGGTTACGCCCTCGCGATGTGCCGGCGGCGCAGGGCGCGGATGGGGTTGTTCGGTTCAGTGATCGGGCGTCGCGGTCGCGCTATTTGGGCCAGCGATAGCGGCGCTTGAGCTTCAGCTTCTGCAGCTCACCCCCGACGTCGTGTCGAACGATGCAGGTGCTGCCGCGCTGGTATTTGCGTCGTCGCAGCGACGGTGCCGACTCGAGCACCGCCAGGGCTTCGGCGTCGATGGGGTTGCCGGTGAGATCGAGCCGGCGCAGCCACAAGAGGTTCCGTGCTTGGGCGAGGGTGCGGATCCCTTTGATGCTGATGGAGCACTTGCTCAGACCGAGGCGCTCGACTCGCCATAGGGTGGGCGAGCTCAGCAGCGCAGCGAGGCCCTCGTCGCCGATGGGATTGCCCGCCAGATCGAGCTTCACCAGGCTACGGAGACTGGTGGCCTCAGCAAGGCTGCGGATGCCCTCAGGACTGATGTCGCAGCGCCGGAGATCGAGGATCTTGAACGCCTTGAGGTGGGGGGACGTCGCGATGGACAGCGCACCGGCGTCGCCGATCGGGTTGCGGGCCAGGTTGAGCTCGACGACGCCGAGGATCCGCCCAGATCCGGTAATGGCATCCACGCCAACAGGTCCGATCTGGCAGTCGGTCAGCACGAGCCGTCCCAGCCATCCGAGCAAGGGCGAGCTCGCGAGCTGCTCGGCGCCGGCGTCGCCCATCGCCACCCGCCGGATGACCAGCTCCTGGGGCTGGTAGGTGATGAGTCGCCAGACTGGGTGATACTCGTGCCAGCCGAGCCAGTGGGGTTTACAACGGACCTCACGTGGCCACTTGGAGACCAGGCGGCTGGCGTGGTCGATGCCTTGGCGTACTCCCGGCCCCGCCCAGTGCTGGAAAATTGCCATCAGCTCCAGCCACGCCTCGGCGCTGGGCTGCTGCTTGCCCACCTCTTGGATCGCGGTCATGCGCTGCCCGTCCGAGAGCGCATCGCGGCCGTAATCCACCGCCTCGGTGAGCACAAAGGGTGGCGAGCAGGCCCATGACGAGCCGTCGCCCACACTGGGCACGAAGTCGGACAGCAGGATGAGCTCGTCCCAGCTGCTCGGATGGGGCTCGCCCATGATGGGTTTGCGGGACCCGAGATCGATGGTCGTCCGCCGGCGTTCGCCGTCGTCGTAGTGCTGCACGTAGAGCCGCTTCAGGTTGCGACTGACGGCCATGCCCTCGATGGTCGGATCGGTCTCCTGGTACGAGCCGCCGCGACAGCGGAGCGTCAGGGTGGTGTCCTTGTCGCCGAGCGCGCTCTGCACCCGCAGGGTGACCGTGATCCGGCCATCGGCGGATCGGTACTCCTCGGTCCACTCTCCGTAGTAGGTCATCGACTTTTGCGCGGGCTGCTGCCCGCCATGGGCACACGATCGGCGCTGGGCTGCAAGCGGACGACGGTCGCCGACAAGCTTCCCTTTCGGTTAGCTGGGATTTCGGGGCATTATGGGTTGATGGAGGGCGAATCGGCGCGGTTGAAGGGGCTTCTCGCCGGCAAGCTCGACCGGCACGACCAGGATGAGCTCGAGACGCGTCTTGCGGCGCGACCGTCGCTTCGCCGTCAACTGGCCGATCTGGCTCTGGAGGCGGAACGGACTCATGTCAGCCCGGCGATTCGCATCCAATCCGGCGTGGCTTCAGAACGGCTGAGCAGCCCCCGAGAGGTCGATGTCGGCCCCATGATCGGGCGCGGCGGCATGGCTCTGGTGCGTCTGGGTCGCCAGCTGAAGCTGGATCGCTCCGTGGCGGTGAAGATGTTGCGAGCCGAGCACAGCTCGACACCGGACGTGGCGCGACTGCTCCGTGAGGCGCGCATCACCGGTCGGCTCGAGCACCCCAACATCGTACCGGTGCACGACATCGTGTGGGGAGAGGACGGGATGCCTCAGGTCGTCCTGAAGTTGATCGAAGGCCACACCTGGTCGGAGCTGATGGGTGATGCCGACCAGGTGCGGGAGCTTCATGGGGCGACCGACCTGCTCGAGTGGAACCTGAAAGTGCTGATGGCCATCGCCCGCGCTCTGGCCTTCGCCCACAGCCATGGCGTGCTGCATCGGGACGTCAAACCCAGCAACGTGATGGTGGGGCCCTTTGGTGAGGTCTATCTCGTCGACTGGGGCATCGCGCTCGAGCTAGGTGAGGCCGACAGCGCCGAAGAGGCGATGCAGGCGTCCGGGACGACTGCATATATGGCGCCGGAGCAATACGGCGCCGAGGTCGACGAGCTCGGGCCGTGGACGGATACCTATCTGCTCGGTGCCACGCTCTATCAGCTTCTCACAGGTCGTCCGCCCCATGCCCGCAAGCCGCTGGCGGCGAGAATTGCAGATAGCGCCGAGGGCGTGGCGCCCCCGTCATTGCCTGACGACGTCCCCTTCGAGCTTCGGCGGATTGCGGAGCGGGCGCTCGAGCCCGATCTGACCAAGCGGATGGCGCACCCGGAGGACTTCCGGCTCGCGCTCGCGGCCTTTCTTCAGCATCGAAGTGCTCTGCGCCTGGTCGAGCGTGGCCATCGGGAGCGGACCGGCGCCGCCGATGCCCATGACCGTGGCGACGACGGCGAGTGGGAACGAACATCTTTGGCGGCGGAGCTCGCCTATCGCACGGCGCTCGACGAGTGGTCTGAGTGCGACGAAGCCACCGAGGGGGCCTGCCAATTGGCGGCGCTGCGGGTGGAGCGTGCGCTGGCGCAACAGGCCCCGCATGTGGCTGCCCGGATGCTGGAGGCCCATGAAGGGCTCCCGCAGGAGATGCACCAACGGGTGGCGGCTGCGGTGGCCCAGGCCGCGGAGGAAGAGGGACGCCTGCGGCGCCTCGTGACGGATGCCGATCGACGATTTGGCCATCGGATGCGAGGGGCCCTCGGCGCCTCGTTCGGACTGCTCTGGGTCACCTTCTGGTGCGTGGTCGCCTTCGTGCCGCCTGACAACGTAGCTGTCCTGATCGGGTTCACCGCGGCCTTTGGTTTGACCGGGGGTGCGGTGGTGGCTACCCGGGCTCGACAGCTGCTTCAGAACCGGATCAACCGCACCGCCATGTGGGTCATCGTGACGGCCCTGACGATGACGATCGTCTGGTGCCTGGGCGCAAGCTGGCTCGGCCTCGATATGCGGACCTTGACCATCGGGCTGTTGCTCGTGTGGGCGTTCTCCACCAGCGGTATGGCCAGCCTGATGGACCCATGGGGGACGGTGAGCGCCGTTGGGTTTGCCACTGCGTTCCTGGTGGCGTGCCGCGAGCCGGCCTGGACCCCTTGGGCCGTGGTCGGCGCCAACGGGGTGCTCCTGATCAATCAGCTCGTGCTCAACATGGCCCGAGCGCGGCGTGGTTTCGAGACGCTCCCGGAGGTGTAAAGCCCTCCCCGTGGCGGTTTCTCGTTTCGTCACAAACGCGTATTGTTGGAGGGTTGAGCGAGCACGTCGAGGCGTCTATGAACACCATGAGCCGGTCCACCATCACCCGCCTGCTGGCAGGCGCAGCAGTACTGCTGCTACTCGCCGATCCGATTCGCGGCTGCGGCGGCGACGAGACAACGCAGGTCACTCCGTCCGGCGGCGGTGGCACCAGCCCCGGCGGGTCCGGTGGCAGCGCGAGCGGCAGCGGCGGCGGCATCGGAGGCGGCGGTGGCAGCGGTGCCCTCGAGTATGGCGTCGACCTACCTGATCCGCTCTTTGAGCCCGGCGTGTGTATCACCAGCTCAGGCCAGTCGGTCGCTGACTGCGGCGTTCTCGATCAGGCCAATACCACCTACCAACTGAGCGGTGACGTCTCCTCGGACGGCACCTGTTTTGCCATTGCAGCTGATGGCATCACCCTGGATCTATGTGGCTACACCGTGACCTACGGCCTGGCCGCCGGTGAGCGACGCTATGGTGTCGCTGTGCCTCCCGGCTACGTCGCCCTCGACGGTTTCCCCGGGCTACCCGACGAGGCCTTTGGCGGTGCCAATGACGTGCAGGTCACCAATGGCGCCCTGGTGCAGGACGGCGGTGCAACCGACCAGTGGCGGCACGGCATTTATGCCCGCGGCCAGCTAGGACTCGAGATCGACCACCTGGAGGTTACGGTCACTACGCCGGATAGCTACGTCATGTTGGTGCGCTATGCCGACGACGTGTCCATCCACCACAACCGGTTGTTCAATCAGGTCACCGAGGTGGAGAACCGTCATTATCCAGGCAACCACGTGATCTGGATTTCAGACGGCATGAACGAGGGCTTCACCGACGT
>JAUVCD010000665.1 GCA_030590865.1 Myxococcales bacterium
AACGGACCGCAAGGCGGCTCGGAACACAAGCTCATGCACTTGTCAGGCAGCTACCGCGAACGCTACCTCTCCCAGCACGACATGATCGATGCCTACTACCGCGGCGAGAGCTTCGAGTGGGAGGGAACGATGGTGATCCCCGACAACGACGGACAGAAGGTCCCGATCGGGGTAGCCGAAGCGAAGACCATCGCTCAGGTGGCCGCCATGAACAGCAATGTGTTCTCGGTCATCTACGACACGACCCATCTGGTCGTGCACGTCGCCTACGAGAGCGGAACCGGCGACGGGTGGACCCGGGCGGCGGACAACGACTACCTAGAGGTGAGCCTGTCAGAGCTGCTGCCGCCTTGAGGCCGTCGACCGGATTGAGGTTCGCTGGCGCCAACCTTCAGGCTGGCCCCGGCACGCTGCAGGCAGGAGGCTTTGCCCGCTACGGGCACCCCTCATCAGAGTACGACATCTGGTACTCGAGGCTGTACTGCTCGCAGCTCTCCTCCCCACCATCGCGGGCGATCTTCACGTAGAGCTGCGCGTTGTCATCGGATCCGCAGGTGCCTTCCCACTCGACCGACAACTCGTAGCGACCGGCTTGTGCGTCCCAGTCGCCTGAGGTCGTGCAGATCTCGGTTGCGCCGCAGGTCTCCGGCACGATGCACATCTGGTAGGTCTCGTAGGCTGCGACATCCGGCGGCGTGAAGGCGATGTCGAAATAGAAATAGCACTGGCCGGTGAAAGGAACGCAGACGTGACTCCCCTCGGTGGCGAGAATCGCGTACCAGTCGGTGTCGAGGGTTTGGTCGGTGTGGTGAAGCGTGGCATCGCTCACCGTGACGGCGGTAGGAGCACCTTCAGCCGCCTCGGGCAAGGTCGCGGCGTTGGCACAGGTGTCGTTCTCCTCGTATTGGTCCATGCTCACATCACCGCAGTCGGAGATGCTCTCGCAGGTGCTCGAGTTGCAGTGCTCCCCAGCTTGACACTTGGTCTGGCAATCGCCGCAGTAATTGGAGTCACTCGTCGTATCGACACACTCGGAGAAGCAAAGCTCCTTGCCATCAGGGCAGATACACTCGCTGTCCACGCACGACTGGGCGGCCATGCAGGAGAAGTTGCACTGCCCGCAGTTGAGCTTGTCCGAGGTAACGTCCGCACACCCGCTCGAGCAGGTGGCCATCCCCTCAGGACACTGGCAATCGCCAGCAACGCACACCTCGAACTCGGCGCACTGTACGTCACAGAAACCGCAGTTACTGATGTCGGTGTCGGTACTTACGCAGGCCCCTGAGCAGAGCGTCGTCCCCACCGGACAGTGGCACTGACTGTTGACGCACTCCTCACCTGCCCCGCAGGCGCTGTTGCAGGCTCCACAGTGATCCGCATTGTTCGTCGTGTCGACGCAGGTCCCATCACAAGACACCTCGGGCGCGACGCAGCCGCCTGCCGTCGTCTCTCCGTCGTCGGTACACCCCTGCTGAGCAGCGAAGGACGCCGTGATCATCGCGAGCAGTGCGCCAAGGTGCGTTCTAGGTTGAGTGGATTTCGTCATGACTGTTCCTGCGCAAGAGAAAGCCGAGTCCATCAGGGGATGAAACAGCGGCTAGAACATGGTGAGCCGACCCTCGCGGCCCGTCCCAAGGTACCACAACTCGTCTTCTCAGCTGCGAACGGCATTGTGGCGACAAACGATGTGACCTCGACCGACGCAGCAGCAGTAATGCTATTCTGATCATCATGAGCACCAAGCGGTGGGTCGCAGCGTTGAGCATCGTCGGGTTGGTGGTGAGCTGCAGCAGCTCGGACGACGAGACCGGTAGCAGCTCGACGGCCGAGGGGGGCGGTGGCGCGGGCGGTACCGCTGCGGTCGGGTGCTGCGGCGTGGAGCTTCCCTGTCCCACCGGGCAGTCCTGCGCCGGCTCGTCCAGCGCGCTTGCCGACGATGTGGGCGAGTGTCAGCCAGCGCCGAGCGCGGGCTCCTGTTGGAACGATCTGGACTGTCCCACCGACGGGATATGCCTTGGCCCGGCACCCTGCGTATGTGGCACCGGCTGCACTCCGCCAGGCGACCCGGGGACTTGCCAATCCATGGGCGAGGCCTGCTGCCATCAGCAGGACGACTGCACCACCGACCAACTCTGCATCGGCGCAGACACCTTCATCAAGGGCCGCTGCGTGGATCCGCCTGCTGACGGCGAGTGCTATCAAGACGAGGACTGCTCAGCGGGAACCTGCGAGACGGCGATGATCTGCTCCTGCGGTGCCAACTGCGTCACGGCGCCTGGCATTTGCGTCACCACGTGAGCGCCCCAATCCAGAAGTAGTCGGAGGCCGACTCGGGTAGTCAGCACAGGGCCTGCACTCCTCACCTGCGGCCCGACTGAGATATGCTCGTGTCTCACGGAGGTGTCATGACAGGTCGATCAGCCCGCATCGCAGCCATTACAGCCGGTGCCATCATGTCGCTGAGCTCTGCCAACGCGCTGGCCCTGCCCGCGTTCCCTTGCGCCGAGGGGTTTGGCGCCGAGAGCTTGGGCGGCCGCGGCGGTGCGGTCCTCAAGGTGACCAACCTCGACGACGACGGCCCGGGGAGCTTCCGAGCGGCGGTCACCACCGCGGGGGCGCGCATCGTGGTGTTCGAGGTGTCGGGCATCATCAACCTGGCGAGCAACCTCACCATCGCCGAGCCCTTCCTGACCGTCGCCGGACAGACGTCGCCAGGCGGCGTCCTCATCACCGGGCGCACCGTCACCATCAACACCCACGATGTCGTCGTCCAGTACCTGCGCTTCCGGGTGGGCTCCCATGAGATCGCCAACGGCGCAGATCCCGAACAGCTCGACGCGCTCGTGGTGGTCGGGCAGCACTGGGGGGCCAACGAGGCCTACCAGGTGATGATCGATCACTGCTCGGTTGGCTGGGGCGTCGACGAATGCCTCAGCCTATCCGGAGGCGTCACCGACACCACCGTGCAGTGGACGCTCGTGTCCGAGGGGCTCAGCAACGCCGGTCACCCCAAGGGCGAGCACAGCAAGGGCCTGCTCATCTCCGGCAAGTACGTAGAGCCCAACAGCATCACGCTGCACCACAACTACATCGCCAACAACGTCGATCGCAATCCGCAGATCGCCTCCCCCGAGGGCGTCGATACGGTCGTCGATGTGGTCAACAACGTCAGCTACAACTGGAAGGGTGGCCTGGCGCCGGTGGGCATCGGCAACGCCAAGATCAACTGGGTGCACAACTTCGCCAAGCAGGGGCCGAACTCGCACGCCTACTCCTTCGAAGTCACCCACGTCCCAGATCCCACGCCGATCCCGCAGCTCTACGTCCACGGCAACCTAGGCTCCACGCGGCTCGACCAGACCGATGACCATTGGAACGTCGGCGTCAGCTGGCAAAACGAAGCGCTCGACCAAGCCTGGGAGCAAATCACGCCCTGGCCTGCTCCACCGGTGATCACCACTGAAATGTCCGCCACCTATGCCGACGAAATCCTCCAAACCGTCGGCGCAAGCCTCCCGGTGCGCGACGCTGCCGATCAAAAAGCGATCGACGACTACCATAACGGCACCGGCGACTTCGTCGACGACGTCAGCTACCCGGCCGACTATCCCCAATACGCCTCGCCCCCCGCCCCGCCCGACGCCGACGACGACGGCATGCCCGACACCTGGGAAGACAGCCACGGTCTCGACAACGGCAGCGACGACTCGGCCCTCGATCCAGACGCCAACGGCTACACCCACCTCGAAGAGTACCTGCACAGCCTCTCGGTCCCCTGCACCAACGGCAGCAGCGGCAGCGGCGGCGGCGGAACCGGAGGAGCAAACACCGGCGCAGGTGGAGCAGGCGCTGCAGGCCAAGGCGGCTCGACCGCAACAGCGGTTGGCAACCCCAGCGACGGCACCGACAGCGACAGCGGCTGCGGCTGCAAGCTCGTCGCCCCCGAGCCCCAGTCCGGCAGCAGCTACGGCTGGCTCCTAGTCGCAGCAACTCTACTCCGAAGACGCCGCAACTGACGCGCTCCCCAGGCGAGCGGGTGGGTGTCCCTCCTGAAAACGTCGTACGTAATCGAGTTGCCCGTCGTCGGTGGTCTGCATCATCGGTACACGCGGCGCGCTGCGTGACCACGATAGCCTTCACCGAAGGAGGACGACCGGCGGCTCCCCTAGAAAACGACGTCGTCGCCGTTGCCTGTGTTGCGGGCGCGCTTGATCTCGAGGACCCAGCTGTCCGTGGTGAACTTGCCGACCGCGATCACGTCGCCCCGTGATCCAGTGGGAACGCGGTTGATGACCCCGGGGATGGTGTCACCGTTGGTCCAGCCGCCCGCCGCGTAGGGCACCATGTCCCAGATCCACGCTGGGTAGCCGGCGCTGGCGCCCGGATCCTTGATGTTCATGTAGAGCGGCATGGTCCCGTCCTTGGGCTCCATATAGGAGCTCATGCCGTAGTCGGAGTTGCGGTCGTTCTCGTCCCACCACTTGTCGTCCAAGGTGCCGGTGGGGCCATTGCGCGCGGCCTTCCAATGCCACACGTCCCAGAGGTCGCCCGGGTCGGTATACATGACCGTGCTGTGGCAGGCCTTGGCACAGCCGTTGTTGGCTACAAAGTCGTCGTCCGTGATGGGGAAGGCGAAGAAGGCGCGATCCTCGTTGCCGTCCTGGGCCCAGTTGGCGCCATCGTAGGTCCACTGCTTGCGCGTGACGTCGGCTCCGATGTTCGCGGTCTCGGTCCACTTGGCGAAGAAATAGATGTCATCGGCCGTGTAGACCGAACGAAGGGTGGCCGCCGTGATGCCGTTGTCCGAGCCCGCCTGGACCGTGAGCGTCACGTCGCTCTCGAGGTTGCCCCAGGTGGCGATGCCGTCATCGGTGCCGTCGATGATCGGAGGCTGGGTGACCATCGTGCTCACCACCGTAGTGGCGTCTGCGCTGGCCCCATCGAAGTCGAGGGCGAGCACCGCGACGCCGTTGTGGGTGCCGCCGCTGTTATTGGTGACGGCGAAGCTGAAGGATGTGTCGGCAGGCACCGGCTCGGTGAGGTCCTGCCCATCGGTGCCTGGGTCGCCTGGGTCGCCTGGGTCGCCTGGATCGCCTGGGTCGCCCGGGTCGCCCGGCTGGCCGTTGGCGCCGACTGTCCCGTCCGCTCCGTCGGAACCGCATGCCGC
>JAUVCD010000001.1 GCA_030590865.1 Myxococcales bacterium
GGCCGCCGCGCCAAAGCTGCTCGGTGGCAGCTTCCTCGTGGCGACTGAGGTAGGCTCCTAGGGATGCTTGTCCCCATTCGATGGTCGCTCTGTCTTGCCGCTCTCTGCGGTATCGGTTGCCAATCGACGCAGAACGGAGCGTCGTCACCGTCGCCCAGCGCGCCACCCCCGGTGCCTATCCAAACGGCGACGGCGGAGGCCACCACAGCCGCGCCGTCGATCGACGAAGCACCCCCGCCGAAGCCGACTGACCCCATCGAGACGTGGTTCGTCGAGGACAAGCTCGTCGATTGTGTGGGCGAGGGCCCGATGAAGTGCATGCGAGTGCGCAAGGGCGAGAGCGGCGACACCACGCTCTTGTACTCTCCCATCGAGGGCTTCAGCCACGAGCCGGGGTTCACCTACGAGCTGAAGGTCGAGGTCACCGACGTCGCCGAGCCGATGGCCGATGCCTCGTCCAAGCGCTACCGGCTCGTCGAGGTCGTCTCGAAGACGGAGGTCAAATGAACCGCTTACTCACCATCGCGCCCTATGTCCTCACCTTGGGCTTCCTCACCTTGGGGGCGACGGGCTGCACCACGAGCAACTCGCGCAGTCAGGCTCGCCCGCCTCACTACGGGTCGCCCGCCTATGCTCCACCCCAATACGTCCCGCCCAACGCTGCCGGTGTGCAGGCGACTCGGGCGGAGACCCATAGCCTGGCGCCACCGCGACAGTTGGCGACTGCGTTTCTCTACCTGCCAGGCAGCCCGGTGCGGCAGCCGGTGAGCTACGAGGTCGTCAATGGCATGGCGATCTACGAGGGCGACATCATGCTCGGGCCGGCTCACACCGTGGCCCTGAAGTACGGCTTTCCTCGGGTGCGGAAGGACCCCAATGTCCATTCGGCAGTGTCGGTATCCGACGACTCCTACCTGTGGCCTGGTGGCGTCATTCCCTACGAGATCGATGGCACCGTGTCGGCCGAGAAGCGGGGCTTCGTCGAATGGGCGGTGAACCACGTCACCACCCAGAGCACGCTGACCATGCGTCCCCGCACCTCGGCGGACAAGGACTACGTCTCCTTCACCGAGTCAGGCGGGGGCTACGCTTGTAGCTCCTACGTTGGCCGCATTGGCAACTCCCAGGCCATCCGCGTCGCCGGCTGCGGGAGGGGCAGTGTCGTTCACGAGATCGGCCACGCGGCGGGCTTCTATCACGAGCAGTCGCGCAACGATCGGGACAGCTACGTCACCATTGCGTGGAACGAAATTAGCCCAGGTCACGAGCAGTGGTTCAAGAAGCGCGAGGGTGCCACTGACATCGGTGCTTACGACTACAGCAGCATCATGCATTACTCCCGTGGCGCCTTCAGCAAGAGCGGCAAGGATACGATCATCCCGAAAGATCCTAACGCCAACATCGGCCAGCGGGAGGGCCTGTCGATGCTCGATAAGGCCGGCATCGCCCAGCTCTATGCGGGCGGCGGTCCCCCCATTGTGCCCCCAGGCACCAATCCCCCAGGCACCACCGCCACTGGCTTCGCCGGCACCTATACGTCGAGCCGCGGCGAGGTGACCTGCACCGAGTCAGGTACGACGGTCAACTGTAGCTACTCTGGCGGCAGCATGATGTGCGCCGTGAATGGCAGCCAGCTCGACTGCGGTTGGGCTGGCGGCGGTCAGGGTCGCGCCGTGTTCACTCGCCAGTCCAACGGTGATCTCAACGGGTCCTACGGCGACTTCCTGTCCAACAACAGTCGTGGCCCGTGGGATCTGGTTCGCACTGGTGGCGGCCAGAGCACACCGCCTGGGACGCCTCCCGGTTTGCTGCCCGGCTTGCCGCCTGGCATGCCGACCGGTTTGCCGACCATCCCGGGGCTGCCGGCCCTGCCTCCGGTGCCCGGCCTGCCCATGCCGGCACCGCCGCAGTAGTCAGCCACACCGCAGCAACGCCATCAATTGGCGATCACCCGCGAGAGGATTGGGTGCCCATGCTGGCGCTCTCCCCTTGCTCCTGGCCCGTCCTCCTGGGTCGCGATCACTGGTAGCTCAGGTGCAGCACGAAGTCGCCTTCGGCGCCGCCCAGGCCAGTGACGATGACGTGAAACGCCGTCCCTGTCGTGACCGCGATGGTACCGGTCAGCAGCTCGGTTCCCGACTCGCAGATCGGCTCCGCGCCGCCCTCGGTGCAGTCGGTCCGAACCGCCAGGACCTTGTTGTGGTTACCTTCGAGGGTGATCGCGACGGTCCCGTCTTGGGTCGGCGCGATGCGGTAGGCTAGGTCCCCTGCCGAGTTACCGCCGCAGGAGGTGTCGTTGTCTGTCGCCTTCCCCGCCGTGGTGTCGGTGATCCACAGTCCTGCCGACGAGAGCTCAAATTGTGTGCCGGTCGGGCACTGGTCCGCCTGCCCCTCGATGGCGCAGCTGGCGTCGCACCCGTCGCCCCCAGCGGTGCCGCCGTCATCGCAGCCTTCGCCTGGGTCGAGGGCGCCATTGCCACAGGGACCACCGCTGCCGCCCTGGCCACCGCTGCCGCCCTGGCCGCCGCCCCCCGCTTCCGCGCCGCCGCCCCCGGTGCCTGCGCCGCCGCCCCCGCCCCCGGTGCCCGAGCCACCGGTTCCGCAGTCGCAGGGACCCAGGCTCTTGCCATCTGACGCGCACACCTGAGAGCCCTGGCAGGATTGCGGTCCGACACAGGGCAGAACCTCGCCGGGCACACAGCTGCTGGGGCCTCGGTGCACGAACTCGTCGAAGTCCATCGTGCAGGCCGCACCTAGCACGATGAAGAAGGTCGCACCGACGCCAAGTCGTGCCGCCAGCCCCGCGTCATTGACCCATCTGGCTCTCACCTGTGGAGCCTAGCATCACCTGGGTGCAACGATCATCGGTGTATTCACAGGGCGCGCGGTTGGCCCGCCAGCGACTCGATGGTGGCCACTGCGCCTGCCGTGCCCGACTCTCTGCCCAGGGTCTCTGCCAGCTGTTGCACGGCGTGAGTGTAGCGGCGCTTCGTCAGCAGTGCGGTGAGCGCACGGGTCAGCTGGTCGACCGATCGTGTCTTCGGCGAAAGCGGCGCTGGACCCAGGCCGAGTCGGTGCACTCGATGGCCCCAGAAGTGCTGGTCGGCAAACTGTGGAAGGACGAGTTGCGGGACGCCGGCCCGGGCTGCGGTGTGGGTCGTTCCACTGCCGCCGTGGTGGATCACGCCGGCGGTTGCAGGAAACAGTGCAGCATGGCTCGTGTCTCCGATGACCAGCACGTTGCTCGATGATCCACGCCCGCCGAAGCCGGTCCAGCCCGCGCCAAGCACGGCTCGACATCCAATGCGCTCGATGGCCTCCCGAAAGTTGCGGGCCAGTTGATCTGGATCGGTCATGGTGACGCTTCCGAAGCCCACGTAGATTGGCGGCGAGCCGCTCGACAGAAACTGGGAAAGCTCATCGGTTAGTTCGCCGACAGGCAGGTCGTGACAGTATCCCGTATAGCTGTGGCGGTAACGCCCCTGCCACGAAGGACAGGGCGGTGCCAGAGCCGAGCTCATCGCGAAGAGGGTGTGACCGTAGCGAGCAACGTAGTCGCCGACGCGCATGACCCGCGGAAGCCGCAAGGCCTGGCGCCGCGCGTTGATCGCTCGGTAACTGAGGGCGTCCACCGTCAGGTTGATCAGGGCCCACCCCGCTCGGTTGGCCCACCGAGGAAGCCCTTGCCACGGCAGTAGGGGGTTGAACCGGTACCCGGTCATCATTGGCGCGAAGGTCACCCGTACGAAAGGGATGCCCCGAAACTCTGCGACCGATGGCGCCGCGATCTCATTGGTGCTCGCCACCAAGACATCGGCATCGGCGGTCTGTTCCAATAACCAGTCGAACTGCTCGTCGATGGACCTCGAAAACCACTTGAGTGCGTCCTGAAGTCCTCTCCAGTCGGAGCCGAACTCGGTCATCATGCGCTCGCTGTCCTCCGAGTAGGGCACGACTCTCATGCCCTGACTCGCCACCGAGTCGGCGAATAGCTTGGGTACGCAGAGCACCGTGTCGTGGCCTCGCTCGTGCAGGCCGGCGCCGATCGCGATGATCGGTGCCACGTCACCCCGAGACCCACGGCTGGACAGGACGACCTTCATTGTTTCTCGTCGGCCGCAGGCTGCTCGTCGTAGTGCTCGATGGCGTCGAAGTCGACAGCTGGTAGGGTGAAGGCGTCGTCGTGTAGCTTCCGGCCTCGAAAATAGGCCGCCGGCAGTCGCCCGAGGATGGTCCGGGGGCTGAACTTCATGGACGACATGATCCAGCAGCCGTGAGTGCACCAGCAATTGGCGCGGTAGCCCCCGCCGATTTCGGCGATCTCTCGTTGCATCGCTGGCGATGAGAACGCCGCTTGGGTGTCGAAGTCGTAGTCCCGCAAGTGACCGATGGGCGGACGCATCTCGCAGGAGCGGAACTGCCCGTCGTGGTCGATGACGAGGGTGGTCTCCCCGGCGGTGCACGGCATGCCCCAATCGCAAGGGCCGTCCACGTTGGCCCCCTGCATCTGCTGCAGGAACCGGATGAAGCCCAAGTAGAAGGTAGTGGCGATGCGCCGCCCGACCGGGCCGAACTCCTTGAACAGCCGCTCGGCCTGCACCTCGTAGAGCGGATAGACCCGATCGTAGAGGGCAAGCATCTGCGCTTGGGTCACCGTCTTGGTCGTCGGATCCAGGGGGTCGCCGCGGGTCACTTCGAAAACGTGAGCGCCCACTAGATCCCGGTGCAGGAGATAGGCACCGAGCTCAAACAGCTGGTCGTAGTTCTCAGGCGTGACGACCGAGGCGATGTTGCGAACCAGCCGCGGATTGCCGTAGAAGCGCTTCTTCACGCGCTGCATGGTGGCTAGGGTCTTGCGAAAGCCCCCAGGGACGCCGCGAATGGAGTCGTGGGTCGCGCCGAGTCCGTCGAGTGAAAAGTTGAGATGAATCTCGAGCTTGGGGCACTCGTCGAGCAGACGAGTCACCATCTGCTCCAAACGGTCGCCTAGCAGTCCGTTGGTGGGCAGGTTGATGACCTTCACGCCGTTGTGCTTGACGAAGAGCTGGACGATCTCGACCAGATCTTTGCGCATGGTGGGCTCGCCGCCTGACAGCCACAGCTTGTCGAACTGCGGCGCTGTCCGGGCGATGGTTTGAAGCTCGGCAAAGGTGAGGTCCCGGCCGTCGTTGAGTTTGTCGTGATAGAAACAGGTGCGGCACTTGGAGTTGCAGCGGGAGGTGACGAAGAGAAACACTCCCTCGAGCTTCTTGCGTTGCAGCACCTTGGCGAGGAAGCCCCGCTTGCGTCGCTGAATATCCGAGTGATGGGTCGTTGGGGGAGGTCGATTCGTCATGGGAATTCGGTTTCTCGAGGGCCGCCGCGAAACGTGACGGGAGGTCGGGGGACTAACTGCGGGCACGCACCATCGCCCGCGCGGGAGCGCCGTCCCCGCCAGCGAGGCACAGCGGCAACACGCACAAGTCGTAGTCGCCGGCCTCGACCGGGCGCAGATCGAGTCCTTCCACGATGATCACCGGTGGCTCGGCTTCGAGCAGGGTGTGATGCACCGGGAATCCCGAGCTGCCGGGCGCTTCCACGGACAAGTAGTCGATCCCGACGAGGCGCAGGCCGTGGTCGCGAACCCAAGTCGCCCCCGACAAGCCCAGGTGGGCGTAATCGGTGGTAAACGGCTCGTCCAGCAGATCGCCGTTGGACGTCTTGAGCAGCAGGCGCTCGACCCCATCAAGCGATAGGCTCTCCAGAGTCTCGGCGTCGATGGTGCGTGGTCCCTTCGTCAAATCGACGACCCGCGCTGGACCGCACAAGTCGGACAGGGGCACCTCATCGACTCCTGCGCCGCCGAGCACGAAATGGCACGGGGCATCCACGTGTGTCCCGCTGTGGCTGGACAGGGAGAGCTCGGTGACGCTGCAGGTGTCGGGGCGGCCACGCTGAACGGCACTGAACGGCTTGCAGACCACTGGGGGATCACCTTCGTAGGTCAGCATCGATGTCCGGATGGGCAAAGTGATGTCGATCCAGCTCATAGGCACGCGCGCGTCCTTTTGCCCGCTGGCGCGGGACTTGTCAACGTTGTGCCAGGTGCCGCAAGATGCGCCTCTCATGACAGGATCTGGCGAAGTTGGCGTCATCGGTCTCGGCGTGATGGGCCGAGCCCTCGGGTTGAATCTGGCCGATCACGGTTGTCGGGTGGTGGGCTTCGATCAGAACGCCAAGCGACTGGCTACCGCTACCGGTGGTGATTCGCCGATCGCAGCGGCTGCAGAGATCGAGCAACTCATGGCGGCGCTCGAGGCTCCTCGGGTCGTCTTGTTGCTGGTGCCGGCCGGAGCGCCGGTGGACCAAGTGCTCGACCTGCTTGGCCCGAACCTCGCGGCTGGCGACGTGGTAGTCGATGCCGGCAACAGCCACTACCGCGACACCCAGCGGCGCGCACAGACGCTGCGCGCTCAGGGCACAACCTTCTTGGGTGTGGGCGTTTCTGGTGGTGAAGCCGGTGCCCGCCACGGGCCTTGCATCATGGCAGGTGGCGCTCGGTCAGGCTGGCACCAAGTCGAGCCGCTGCTCGGTGCCGTAGCCGCTCGAGTTGGTGGCAGGCGCTGCGCTGCGCTGCTCGGGCCGGACGGGGCTGGGCACTTCACCAAGATGGTGCACAACGGCATCGAGTACGCTGACATGCAGCTCATCAGCGAGATCCACCACCTGCTGCGCCACACTGCCGGTCTGGACGATCGGGCCATCGCGGCGCTGCTGTCGTCATGGAACGAGGGGGAGCTCCAGTCCTACCTGCTCGAGATCTCGGTGGACATCCTTCGCATGCTCGATGCCCACACGGGTCAGCCGATGCTCGACGTCATTGTCGACGTCGCCGGGCACAAGGGCACGGGTCGCTGGGCAGCGGCCGAGGCCATCGAGCTGGGGGTGCCGGCACCGAACCTTCTCGCGGCCGTTGGGGCGCGCGCCGTCTCGGCTCACCCGTCGGCGCGGATGGCCCTGGCGAAGCGTGACCAGCGGCCGTCCCCTTTCCCCGAGCAGGCTCCCGCAAGGCTCCATACCGATCTCGAGTCTGCGCTGCTCGTCGGAAGACTCGCGTCATTTGCCCAAGGCTTCGAGCTGTTACGGGCCGGGGATGCGCGTCACGCATGGGGGCTCCCACTGTCCGAGATCGCGGCTATCTGGCAGGGAGGCTGCATCATTCGCGCGAAGGTGCTCGAGACCATCGCCGCCGCCTGCGCGGAGGGCCTCGACGAGCGGGGGCTGCTCGGCCACCCCGCCTTCGCTCAACAGCTGGCCGACCACCTGCCCGCGCTGCGCCGGACGGTGGCGCTCGCGGCCGCTGCCGGTGCACCTGCTCCTTGCCTGGCCTCGTCCCTCGCCTGGGTTGACGGCATGCACACCGCTGCGTCGAGCACCACGCTGCTCCAAGCCCAGCGTGACTATTTCGGCGGCCACGGCATCGAACGGGTGGACCGAGAAGGACGGTTCCACCTCGACGGCAGCGAGGCCTGAGGTGGGTCAGGTCATCGTCCTGTTGGGGGTCTCCGGGTCGGGCAAGACCGCGGTCGGCGCGCGACTAGCCAAGCTATTGGATGGTCGCTTCGTCGAAGGTGATGATTACCACTGTCCCCGAAACGTCGCGAAAATGCGGCGCGGCGCTCCGCTAACGGACGAGGACCGTCGCCCCTGGTTGTGCGCCATGGCGGCGGACGTCGAGGGGTGGCCGAGCGGCGACTCGGCGGTCGTCTTGGCCTGTTCGGCTTTGAGGCGCAGGTATCGTGATCGGCTACGCTCGGCGGATCGCGCCCTCTGGTTCGTGCACCTTTCGGCCAGCGCGACACTGCTGCGCCGTCGCTTGGCTGAGCGGTCCGGGCACTTCATGCCGGCGTCTCTGTTGCAATCCCAACTCGAGATACTGGAACCCCTCGGCGAGGATGAGTACGGCGCGACGATTTGCATCGAAGAAGGCGAGTCACCGCAGGACATTGCCTGCCGAATCGGCCGCATCCTTCTGGGCGCTATCAGGCCCAGCCTGAAGTGAGCGCGGGGGAGCCGCGCCGCGCAATTGAAGGCGCCTGGCGGGAGCTGTCGCGGTCACCCGTCATCCCGCCAGATCGTCGGTGCTGCTCGCCCGTCCATCTCCAACCATGCGCTGGCTCTGTGACTTGCTCGCCGTCTTCTTGCTGGCCGCCTGCCTGCCCACCATGGCGCCGGCGGGACAGACTGCCCCCACCGGAAGTACGGCTACCCCGCTGGGTCCCATTCAGTCGGTAGCGCCAGTCCCTGCTCGCCCTGTTCCCGTCGCACCCGAGCCCAGCAAGCCTCCGCTGCCAAGGCCGCCGCGGGACGAGGCGCCGCCGTTGGTCGACGCCGGGGGGATCGACGGCTTCGCGGACCTCCGCATCGCCCCCTGGTGGACGCCCCCGCCCGGCCCCAGCGCCACTCTGCGCAGCGTCCTACCGCGCATCAGACGGGCGCTGAAAAGCTGCTACGAGCACAGCCTCAAGTCCAACTTGGACGCCCATGGTCAGGTCACCGTCCGCTTCACCGTGGGTACGGATGGGCGGGTGGTCACCGTGGAGACCAAGCAGAACCCGTCGCTCGACGGCGTGGCCCGTTGCTTCCGCCGTGTGCTCCGCCAGGTGCGCTTTCCTCCCCCGGACCAGCCGGTCGATATCGGCTTCCCCGTGCTGTTGGTCTCGGCGGCCAGCCGCCATCCTTGAGGTGACAGTGCGGGGTGTCCTGTGAGGGACTAGCCGCAGAGCGCTTTGGCTGCCGCCACGATGCGTTCGACGTTGGGCAGTGCCTGAGCTTCGCGGACCCGGGCAAAGGGAAGGGTGTCGTCCACCCCGACGCGGCCGTAGGTCGGCTTGAGGCCGGCTTCGAGGGCCGTTGCGGCCAACTCGCCGGACAGGCCGAAGTGTGTGTAGTCCTCGTCTACGACCAACATACGGCCGGTCTTGCGCACCGATTGGACCACGCAGGCGGTGTCGAGCGGTCGCACCGATCTCAGATCGATCACCTCACAGGAGATGCCGCTCGCTGTGAGCTCGGCGCATGCCTCTAGCGCTCGGTGCACGCCGACGGCGAGAGAAAGGATGGTCAGGTCTCTGCCCGTGCGCCGGACGACGGCCTGGCCCAAGGGCACCGCCGGGAGCGGGTCAGGGACCACGCCCTCTGCTCCCGCCTTCGGGACGTCGAACTCGAGCATCTCGCGGCCCCCACGGCCCAGGAACTCGAGCCAACCCTCGGTCAGGAGTTTGGGCTCCATGAAGAACACCGGTCCGTCGTGTTCGATGGCCGTGCGCATCAGTCCGGCGGCGTCGGCCGGCGTCGATGGCACAACCACGCTCAGGCCCGGGATCCCGGCGAGCATGCCCCACAGGCTCTGTCCGTGCTGACCGCCGTCTCCATAGCCGGCTCCGCAGGCGGCACGAACCACTAGGGGGCAGGTCCAAGTTCCGCCGGAGAAACTTTCCACCTTGGCCATGTGGTTGAGCACCGAGTCCATCGCCACAGCGATGAAGTCCACCATCATGACCTCGACGACCGGCCGCAGGCCGGCCATGGCAGCGCCGACTGCTGCGCCCACGAAGGCGGCCTCGCTGATCGGAGCCGGCAGCACCCGGCTGGTGCCGAACTGGGTGTAGAGCCCAGGTCGCAGCATGTGCACGTCTTCGCCCATGACGACGATGCGCTCGTCAGCAGTCATCGCCTGGGCGATGGCTTCATCGACCGCTTCGTCGAGCTTCATCCGCGCCATTGGCTTACGTCCTTACACGCAAGGGACAGCGCGTCCCGGACCTCGTTTCGCACCGTTTCCTCGATCTCCGAGACCTCGGTTCCGTGACGGCGTCGCAGCACCCGTCGTGCTCGTACCAAGGGGTCGTTGCGGCCCCCCCGACGGTTGTCCCTCACTTTGACCAACAGGCGGGTCATGGACAGCAGGCTGCCGGCGCGGTCGGTCAGGCTCCCGCCGCCGGACTTGAGTGCTGCGGCCATGATCTTTCGCAGCACCTCGGCACCTTGCTTCATGGGCTGACGGGCGGTCTTGACCATCGGGTCACCTAGGAAGTGCCCGTCCAGTCGCGAGCAGCGCGCCTGGATGAACGACGGCCCTTGGCCCCGCCGAGCACGGCGAAAGGCTCGCGCTGCCGCTGCATCGACTGATGAGCCATCCAGGCCATCGACGTCCTGCACGACCAAACCGAAGCCGCGGGCTCTGGCCGCCAGGTCGCCGCCGGTCACCGAGGCGGTGTTGGTCGTGATGGCCCAGCCGTTGTCCTTGCAGACGAAGATGACCGGTAGTGACCAGGCGGTGGCGAGGTTGAGGCTCTCGAGCAGCATGCCCTGATTGGCAGCCCCGTCACCGAAGAAGGCCACGGCCACCGAGCCCCGTCGGAGGAGTTTGGCGGCCAGGCCAAAGCCCGCCCCAGTCGGACCGGCAGCGCCTACGATGCCGCTGGCGGCGGCCAAGTGCCGTTGGGACATGAGGTGCATGTGCCCGGCTTGACCACGACATAAGCCATCGGAGTGGCCCATCGACTCTTTGAGTATCGCTGCCATATCCACGCCCAGCAGCACCAGCACCGAGGTGCAACGGTGGTCGAGGGCCACGGCGTCTCCAGCGCGCATGCGGGCCGTGATGGCTGCAGCGATAGCCTCCTCACCGGTGCCGAGATGCATCTCGCCCGAGATCAGGCCCTGCTTCCAAAGGTCAGCCAAGGCGAGCTCGAAAGCCCGTGCCTTGGCCATCCGCGCGTAGAGCTCAAGCTGCTTCATTGCTCGTTCCGCTGCTGAACGAGCTATCGCGCCGTTCTGCCGCTGGCAAGCTCGGAGGCAGCTACAGGCCTAGCCAGGGTGCCGGGTCGAGCATGCGGCGGCCCCGGCGCAGCTCGAAGTAGAGCGTTGGCCGGTGGGAGCTCGTCCGCAGCACCCAGCCAAGGCGGGCTCGTTCGAGGAGCTGCTCCTTGACCTTCACTTCGGTGCGCTGCAGGCCTCCGTAGACCGTGTAGTAGCCTTCGCCGTGTTGGACGACGACCGTCTCGCCGTGGTCGGTCTGACCCACGAAAGCGACCTGTCCGGCGTAGACTGTTCGTACCGCGGCATCTCGGGCGGCCACCAGCTGCAGCCCCTCTTCGGTGGGCTTGTGGGGCGTCAACACCTCGAACCGCCCGGTGAGGGGGAACGAGAGCCGCCCCTTCATCTGGGAGAAGCGCACCAGCGGCTCGCCGGCGACCGGTCCGGTGTCGGCACCGTAGATCGCCAGGTGGGGCAAGGCATCAGAGGCTCCGCCGAAAGCCCGGAGGAAGGCGGCGCGGCGCTCTTCACCTTCCCGCATGGCCACTTTTGCACGGCGCATCGCCTCACGCTGGACCATCAGAGGCGCTTTCTCGGTCGTCACCCGGCGCAGCTGTCGCGTGGCCTCTGCTTGCCGATCGGTGAGCTTCCGCTCCAGCACGACGTCTCGGGACAGAGCCGCTCGCAGGCGCTCGACGGTGGTGGCGTGATCGACCAGCGCCTCGAAGCCCCCGCCTACCGGCAAGAGACCCGCCCGAACCAGTCGATAGTAGGCGCGACCACGGGCCACCATCCGTCGGTGGGCTGTGTCGATTCTCGGCTGCAGCTCTTCGATCTCTTTTTGGAGCCGCCGCTCCTTGTTGTCGAGCTCGGTGACCATCCGCTCGAAGGCTTGCGTGCCCCGGAGCTCTTTGGGGGCTTGCCGGCTGGTTGGACGGGACGGACCAACTCGGTCGGCGTAAGCAGCAGCCGAGCCGGCGACCAGGACAGCGAGGATGATGGCCGTCATCCCCAGTGGGTTGCGCCCTAAGCCAGAGGCCTTCATCTCAGATCCTCACTGCCTTGCGCAGGCTCACCCAGGCTGTGGTGGCGCCTAGGAACGCTCCCATCGCCACCATGGCCGCCACGACCGGCCAAGGGAGAAACGCCGGCTGAACGCCGAGCAAGCTGGCCAGTTGGGTGTCGAAACGGTTGTGCACGATCATGTACAAGAGGCCCAGCAGCAGCACCGCTGCGCCCGCTCCGACGGCCCCCTGCATGGCCCCTTCGACGATGAAGGGGCGGCACACGAACTTGGTTGTGGCGCCGACGAGGCGCAGCACTTCTACTTCAACGCGCCGTCGTTCGAGCAACAAGCGCATCGTCGAGGCCACCACGCTCACAACGGCCGCGAAGACGACCAAGGCGAGAAAGAGGCTCGCGGTCACGCCGCCGCGGAGCAGCTGGGAGAGCCGCTCGGTCCAGCGCTGATAGGTCTCCACCATCTCCACCATCGGCAGGGAGCGGAGCTTGAGCGCCAAGAGGCTCAACTCCGAATCGTCCACCGATTCGGAAAAGGCCAGCTCTACCGAGCTTGGAAAGGCCTCGGGGGGTAGCGCTGCCAGCTGCTCATCACCGCTCTGGGCGATGACCTCGTCGCGCGCTGCCTCGCGAGAGACGAGCCGGGTGCGCGTTACGCCTGAGGTCGCTTTCAACGCCTGGACTAGCTCTTGGGTGTCCTTCTCCGAGGCGCCGTCCCGCAGATAGACGGTGGCCCGTCCGGCTCGAGACCAGCGGTCCCTCACCGAGGCGAGGTTGGTGACCACCAGCAGAGCCGATGCCAGACATACGAAAGCCACGGCCAGGGAGAAGACGGATAGCGCTTGAAGCCGCCAGTTGCTGCGCCCTGCACGCCACGTTCCCAGAAAACGATATGGTTTGCTCGAGCCGCCCATCTGCTCCAATGTTCCTCCGAGTCTCGTCGGCCGCTACGGCGGCTCAATCACCGCCAGGCGCGTCACACTGCCATCCGCACGCCGCTGTCATCGTCGAGCCAGTCGAGTGCATCGAGCCCGTCCTGTGCGTCGGTCGCTTTGCCCTCGTCGAGCACCACCACCCGCCGGGGTCGCACGTCCAAGAGCGAACGGTCGTGGGTGGCGAACACTACGGTCGTCCCAGTGTCGTGGATGTCCTCGAAGAGGCCGAGAATGTCGATGGCTAGCTGGGGATCCAGGTTGCCCGTTGGCTCGTCGGCGAGGATGAGCGCCGGCTCGGCAACGATGGCCCGGGCGATGGCGACTCGTTGTTGCTCGCCACCAGAGAGCACCTCGGCTCGAGCGCCACCGCGGCCGGTGAGCCCGACGCGCTCGAGGGCCTCGCTGACCCGCGTTCGGACTACTCGGGTCGGCATGCCAATCACCTCTAAGGCGATGGCCACGTTCTCGAAGGCTGACCAGTCTGGCACCAGCTTGAAATCTTGAAAGACGACACCGATGTTGCGTCGCAGTGCGGGCACCGAATCGGCCTTGAGACGGGCCACATCTCGGCCCATGAACAACAGCCGCCCGTCGTCAGCTAGCTCGGCGCGGTACATCAGGTGCAGCAGGGTGCTCTTGCCCGACCCCGAGGGGCCGGTGATGAACACGAACTCACCACGCTCGATGGTGAGCGAGAGGGCGCGCAGCACTGGCTGATCCGCGTCGTAGGACTTGAAAACGTCCTCGAAAACGATGATTGGTTTGTCAGCCGCAGAGGCGTCAAACCGGTGTCCCGTTCTCAGGGCGCGAAAGCTGCGATGCGCCGATCCCATCGGGTTCTGACGTATCAGGCACCACCGAGTCGGGAAACTTTTCGGCGGCTCCTTCGGTGCCGTTGCGGAGGGGAGGTCTCCGTCTGTGGGCGAGCGCTGCCGCCCGGTGGCGATATTTGCTAGGCTTGCGCACTGAAGAGGGTCTGGCTAAACCCCCAGCGGGGAGAATCATGGCGGAACCGAAACAACTGGCGAACAGGGCGCGGAACGATCTCGCTCAGGCACTGGAGTCGCTCCAGTCGAGTCCCGATGTCCCTGAGCGGCTGCTCGAAATCGCGGCGCCGATTGCCCAGTCCATGGGCATTCTCCACAGGGTCGAGCAAACCGGTCAGGCCGAGGTGGCCACCTGTCAGCAGGCACTCGACAACGTCCGCAACGCCTTGAACGCCTTGCAGGCCGTTGGAGTGTCCAACCCGGCGGTGGAAAATGCGATGGAGGCGGTTGCTGGCTCGCTCAGCAAGCTCTTCGCCCTTTCGAAGACCGTGTCTGATGCAGCAGCGGCCAGGGGAGTCGCGGCCGCGCCGCAGGCCCCTGTTCAGCCGCAACCCGCCATGGCCCCGGTCGCAGCGCCGCAGCCTGCGCAGCAGCCCGTTGCGCCGCAGGTCGCGCAGCCCCAAGCAGCCGCCCCGGTTCATGCCGCGGCTCCCGCCCAGCCGTTGGACCACACGGCCATGGCTGGGACCCCGCAGATGGCCGCCCCCACGGCGCAGGCCCAAGATCAGCAAGCTGGCGGCGGCACGGTGATGATGAACGATGGGGCCGGTCCCGCGGTGGGGGTCAAGGACGACCATGTCGTCGGAATGACGGGTGCTCCGCCACCTCCTTCAGGCGCTCAGCAGATTGACGTCGAGCTCGGCGCTCACAGCACGTCGAATTTCTACAAAGGTCTCAGCGGCAACGACGTGATCGATCACGGTGGCATTTTTGTCGGTACCTACAAGGTGCCGAAGATGAATACACCGGTGGTTCTCCGGATTCTGCTGCCTGGAGACCTCGAGTTCGTCGCTGATGGCATCGTGCAGTGGACCCGGGATACGCGCAGTGGCGAATCCGAGCCCGGCTTCGGCGCCAAGTTCACCCGGATTCCGCCCGAGGGGCGCACGCTCGTCTACCGCTACGTCAAGAACCGCGAGCCCATGTTCTACGACGACATGTGATGACCTGGCTCCGTCGCCTCTTGTCCGTGACGGCGACCATCGCGTTCGTGCTCTTGTGTGCGGCCCCCTCAGAGGCAGCCGGTGATCCTGATCTCGACTGGTGGACCATCGAGACGAAGCACTTTCGAATCCACTACGAGAAGGACCTCGAGCCGGTGGCCACTCGGGTTGCCCGCCTGTCCGAAGCAATTCACAGCCGTCTCATCGGTCCGCTGGGCTACGTGCCTAGCGAGCGCACTGAAGTCGCGATAACCGACTTCACCGATCGCGCCAATGGGTCGGCTACCGCCGTTCCCTTCAACGCGGTGCGACTGTTCGTGACGGCACCAGGCGACGTCTCAGCGCTGGGTGACTACGACAACTGGTACCTGGGTCTGATGACCCACGAGTACACCCACATCCTGCACATCGACAACGTGTCGGGGATCCCGTCGTTGGTCAACGCCGTGATTGGCAAGACGCTGATCCCGAACCAGCTGCAGCCCCGCTGGATCCTCGAAGGGCTGGCGGTCGTTGCCGAGAGTGCCTTCTCCAGCGGTGGGCGCATCCGTTCGTCTTTGTTCGACATGTTCATTCGGGCGGACGTGGTGGACGGCAACATCGCCCGCCTGGACCAGATGTCCGCCCATGCGCGTCGTTGGCCGCGGGCCACTCTCTGGTACCTCTACGGATCCCGCTTCGTTCAGTGGATTGTCGACGTCTATGGCCTCGATACCATCCGTGCCGTGTCTGTCGATTATGGCGCCTCGGTGCTTCCCTTCGGGGTCAACCGCGCCATCCGGCGGCAGACAGGCAAGACCTACGAAGAGCTCTACGAGGGGTTCGTCGACCATCTCGAACGGGGCTATGCCCGGCAGCTGAAGACGGTGCGCACCCGCGGCCTGCGTGAGGGAAAGCGGGTCACTTTCCATGGCATGCAGGTGCACTACCCGCGGTTCGTGCCCAAGAGCGCACGGCAAGGCAGCAAGGTCGAGCTGGTCTACCTGCGTGACGATTCTCACAATCGGTCGGGGATCTATCGGCTGGATCTGGCCGTTCACAGCGGTAGCCAGCGCCCCCGGGAGCAGCTCTTGGCGCGCACGTCCGGCGGTGGCCCGGCGGCCTTCGGACCTGATGGCACGCTGTTCTTCTCGAGCGTGGTTCCCTTCAAGCGAGCCTACCGGCGCACGGATCTGTTCAGTCTGCCACCGGGGCAGCGCGCGCCTGCGGGTGATGAGTCATTTCGCAGGCGTCTGACCGTGGGCTTGCGGGCCGATGCTCCGACCGTGGGGCCCCTGGGTCGACAGGTTGCCTTCACGGTCAACCAACGGGGCACGACAACCCTCAAGCTCGCCGAGCTGTCGGCAGAGGGTAAGCTGAGCGGCACCCGCACCCTGGTTCCGAGCAAGCCCTTCGATCAGGCCTACACTCCGGTGATTTCGCCTGACGGGGGCAAGCTCGCCTATAGCGCCTGGCTCGCCGGGGGGTATCGGGACATCCGCATCGTCGATCTGGCAACCGGGGCGGTCGATCAGGTGACTAACGACCGGGCGCTGGACACCAATCCGGCTTGGTCAGCTGATGGCAGCAAGCTCTACTTCAGCTCCGATCGCACCGGCATCTTCAACATCTACCAGCTCGATCTGGAAACCCGGCAGCTGAAACAGGTGACCAACGTCCAGATTGGCGCGCTCATGCCCACGGTCAGCGAGGATGGCAAGCTGCTGGTCTACGTGGGCTACACCACTGCGGGCTACGATCTCTACGCGATGGGCCTCGATCCGGCGCGGTACCTCGAGGCGCTGCCACCGCCAAAGGACCGCCCCGATCCCTACGGCGAGGCGCCGCCGGTCCCGATGACCAAGCGTCGCTACAACCCGCTACCCACCTTGATGCCTCACCGCTACGGCGTCGAGCTGTCAGAAGGGAACTTCGACGGCTACGCTGCCTTGGTCACGGTGGAGGGTGCCGACATGGCCGGTCATCACGGCCTCGCCTTCTCACTATTGGCCGACCCGGCTGCACCGCTGCCTCAGCTGGCCTTCGACTACGTGTACCGGCGGCTGCCCGTCGATCTGAGCTTGAGGGTCTCCAACAGGGTCACTCGGCGAACTGACTTCCGTTTCAACGATCAGAAGCCCGAGTACTACGAGAAGGCCTACGGCGTTCGTTCTGGCATCAGCTACACCGATGCGGCCGAGTTCAGTACCCAGCGGATCAGCTTTGCCCACAACGCGACGATTCTGGATGCGGAGCTCCCAATGGACCAAGTGGGCGCCCTCGATCCCTATGCCACGACGACGAAGGATCCACTCCGTGGCTTCCTCTCGCTGTCCCACGTGGGTTACTCCTTCTCGAACGTCGAGGGGTCGTTCTTCACCGCCGGCTCGGCGCGAGGCTTTTCGCTCGCCCTCGGCCTCGATGTGGCCGACGAGTTCCTCGGCAGCCAGGAGAGCCTTTACTCTGCCGACTATCGGGCAGTGGCTTACTTTCCCATGCCATGGCCCGGGCGCCACACGCTGGCCATTCGCAGCGCTGGCGGGCTCGCCAAGGGAACCTATTCTCGTCGCGGGGTCTTTGGTATCGGTGGCTACAACCTTACCAATCTCAGCTTGCTCGACACGCTGACGACCACCATCTTCGATGCCGCCTTCGTGCTACGGGGCTACGAGCCTGGTGCTTTTTTCGGGTCGACCTACGTGCTCGAGAATCTCGAGTACCGGTTTCCCATCGCCGATGTCGACCGCGGGCCATCCACGCTGCCCATTTTCCTGCGCCGCATCGATGGCAATCTGTTTCTCGACTACGGCGGCGCCTTCAACAAGCTCGACTATGACGACATCGAGCTCATGAGCGACGGCGCACTGATCCACTCGGATGACCTGCACACTGGCGCCGGCGTCGAGCTCTGGTTTGGCGTGACGCTGGCCCATGTGGTCAACATGCAGATGCGCCTTGGCTACGCCTACGGTTTCAGCGGCGTGGCGATCGACGGTGGCCAGTGGTATTTTCTCGCGTCTAACGCCTTCTAGCCCACCGGTCGCCGTCGTTGGATCAGGGGCAGTGCTGGGTTCAGAGAACTTGGCCCGCCAGCGGTGGGTCCTGTACAGGCGAGGCATGCCAAAATGGCTCGCTATCTCGTTGCTGCTCGCGGCCGGTTGCGTTGCGCCTCCCGGACCGATGGAGCGGTTGTCCAATTCGGCTTACGGGCTCAACAATGCGACCCGCTTCGGTCGGTTGGACGTGGCGCTCAGCCACGTAGCGGCTGAAGAGCAAGGGGACTTCATGCACCGCCACTCGAAGTGGGGGCGCGATGTTCGCATCGTGGATGTCGAGCTCGAGGGGCTGCGCCTGATCACGCCAGAAACCGCTGAGGTACGGCTGGCCGTCAGCTGGCACCGCCTCGACGAAACTACGATGCGTATCAGCAACCTGGCTCAGAAATGGACTCAGGGAAAGAGCGGCTGGGAGCTCGTCGAGGAGTTGCGAGCAGGCGGATCGGCCGGGCTGTTCGCCAAACCGGACAACAAGAAAGCAAAGCGCTTGCCGGCCGTCGAAGGGGTCACGACGGCCGATTGGCAGTAACCGCCGCTGGGCGGTAGCAGTCGCTACTCGGCCTTGGTCTCTGCTTCCGGCTTGTCTTTCGCCTCAGGCTTCTTCTCTTCCGGCGCCTCAGGCTTCTTCTCTTCCGGCGCTTCTGCCTTCGGTGCCTTGGCCGCCTTGGCCGCCTTGGCCGCCTTGGCCTTGGGTGCTTTTGCGGCCTTCGCCTTGGGCTTAGGGGCCGGCTTGGGCCGACTCTGCCTTGCCTTGAATTTGCTGGCCGAGGCTCGCTGCCTCATCTTCCTGGACTTGCGTCGATCGCCGTTTCCCACGTGAATCTCCCTTTACTGCTCGCTGAGCCGTCCCTTATGGCTCCATCCGAGTCTCCTTGGCAAGGCGCACCATGCGGGAAACGACAACGGCCATGGCCTGTGCCGGCCGTTGGTGGCCCCTCAAGGGCGTGGTTTTGCGCTGAAGGGCCGCGCTAGGTGACCGATGTGCTGCCCATCGCTTCGTCAAGCGGCAGCTCGCGGGTCCTCACCTCTAGCCGATAGCGAGAGTTCATCGTCTCGACGTAGAACACGTCGCCACCGGCGAGCTTCAGCACCCGCCGAACCGGCGTGGTGACGTACTCGTGCATGCCGTCCGAGAACTCGATCACGATCACCGAACCCTTGCGGGGGGCTCGAACGAGCCTGCCAGAGATGGTGCGCCCACCGCGACCGATCTTACGCAGAACAACCTGCACGCTCCCATAGTAGCACGGCCTTTCGACCGAGGCACAGCCCACGCACATTCGGCTTCTAGCAACGAGGCGAATGTCGCGAAACTCTGCACCTATTTGCCCCACTGGGCTTGCCTCCGCTGGGCACCCTCGATGGGCACCATCGAAGGAGGTTGGTCACGGTTTTCGATGGGGCGCCGCCCCTCGGAGCGCGTCGCGGGGATTGGGAGGAGACCAGCGCTAGTGTATGGCATGGCCCATGACTCATCGTGAGCCAGTCCTCGATCGCGACTTCCGACACATGGGCCGAGTGGAAGTGATCGCCGGCTCGATGTTCAGCGGCAAGACCGAGGAGCTCATTCGGCGGGTGAAGCGGGCCCTCTACGCCCGCCAGGTCGTGCAAGCCTTCAAGCCTCGCATCGACAATCGCTACGACACGACCCGCATCGTCAGCCATGGTGCCATCGCCATCGATGCGGTGGCTGTTGCCGATAGCGGCAGTGTGTTGAGCCGAGTGGACGATGCGACCCAGGTGGTGGCCATCGATGAGGCCCAGTTCTTCGACCGGGGCATTGTGGAAACCGCGAACGAGCTGGCCGACCAGGGACGACGAGTCATCATCGCTGGTCTCGATCAGGACTACCTCGGCCGCCCCTTTCCGCCCATGCCCGACCTGATGGCCATCGCGGAAGAGGTCATGAAGGTACGGGCGGTCTGCAATGTCTGCGGTGGCACGGCGAGTCGTTCCCAGCGCTTGCTGAAAGAGGGCGCCACGGTGCTGGTGGGCGGTGCGGACACATACGAGGCTCGGTGCCGCGCCTGCCACAGCGACCGAGACGTCGCACCCGTGCCTACGAGCACCGGCGACAGCGGCGCAGCCGATTGACTTCGTGGCGACTGCCAGGTCGCCGGACCCCGGTCGGACCGAGGTTCAGGGCTGAGCCGAAACTGGTCGAGGCACCACGCCGAGCTCATGGAAGATGAAGGCGTAGGCGTCGGTGAGTTGGGCAATTCGCTCGTCGAGCGAGGACGTGAGCCCGTGCCCCGAGTCGTCGCTCGTTCGCAACAAGATAGGCGCGTCCGATGAAGTGGCAGCCTGCAATCTGGCGGTCATCTTGCGGGACTGTAGGGGATCGACTCGCGGGTCGTTGGCGCCGGTGAGCATCAACGTCGCTGGGTAGGCCGTGCCATCGGTGACGTTGTGGTACGGCGAATAGGCAAACAGGGCCTTGAAGTGATCTGGGTTCTTGACGGTGCCGAACTCGGTCACATTGAAGGCACCGTTCGGTGACAGCTCGACGCGCAGCATGTCGTAGATGCCCACGAAAGACACGGCCGCCTGGAACAGCTCCGGGTGCTGCACCAGCGTGGCCCCCAGCAATAGTCCGCCGTTGCTGCCGCCAATTAGCGCCAACTTGGGAGCTGAGGTGTAGCCCCGCGCGATGAGCAACTCGAGCACCGCGGCGAAGTCGTCAAACACGTTCTGCTTGTTGACGAGATTGCCTTGATGGTGCCACTCCTCGCCGAATTCACCACCGCCTCTCAGGTTCGCCACCGCATAGATGACCCCTTGCTCCAGCAGGGTGAAGTAGTAGGGGCGGAACCGCGGCGCGACGTTGACACCGTAGCCCCCGTAGCCGTTGACCAGCGTGGGGTTCTGGCCATCGAGCTTGGTATCTTTGCCCAGGATGATGTTGACAGGCACTGAGGTGCCATCCTTCGACGTCGCCCTGGCCCGGACCACCTTGACGTTGCTGACGTCGACTGGTGACACCACGGCGAGCTTGGTCTTGGTGGTCTCGTTGCTCTTCGGATCGAAGCGGTACCAGGCCGGCGGCTCGACGAACGATTTGTTCTCGAAGAGCACCACGTCGTCGCCCATCGAGGCGAGCCCTCCAGCGGCGGAGACGGGCAGCTGAGCGGGTCCAGGCAGAGGCTTACCGTCCAGGTCGAACACCCGAATTTCCGATGGGCCGCCAAGCTGGTAGACCACGTAGAGACGGGTCTTGGTGGGGAGCACCGAGGGGGGACGCCAGAAGCTGTCGACGATGGTGTCCTTGCCGTGGGCCACGACCGTCTTGGTCTTGTTCGTGCCCAGATCTTTGATCGTTTGACGGAGAATCTTGCCGTGCGGGGCACCTTTCCGCGACAAGAGGTACAAGTCGTCCTGGGGGCCGAAGGCCGCCTGGATGGTCTTGTCGCCGTAGTCGCTGAACTGTGTCCAGACCCCTTGGGGCGAGCGGAGGTACAAGGCGAACTGTCCGCCGTCACCCTTCTGCACGGTGGCCAAGAGTCGGCCCGAAGGCCGATCCATCTGCAGCTCGATCTCCCCGATGCTGGGAAAGTCCTTGCCTGCCTCGTAGCGGTCGTCGCTGGTCGGAGAACCGAGCTTGTGAAAGTAGATCTGGACGTAGAAATTGAGCTCCTCAGCTGGTCGCTCGGTGCCCCTCGGGTAGCGGGTGTAGAAGAAGCCAGAATGGTCCGGTAACCAGGCCACCGAGCCGCCGGCAGTGCCACCGTTGACCCGCGGGATGACCTCGTGCACTTGCTTTCCGGTGGCGGTATCGAAGAGGTGGAGGTTACCGATTTCGGATCCTCCTTGGGATAGGGACACGGCGACCAGTGCACCGTTGAAGGACGGCACGAACCAGTCGATGGCCGTGCCCCCTTTTTCGTCGATCTTGTTTGGGTCGACGACTACGTGCTCAGCCGCCGGCGCGTCAGCCGAGGGCAGCACGACCAATAAAGGCTGCTGTTTGGGCGGCTGGTGCTTGAGCGCGAAGAGCTTGCCTGGGCGCGGGCTGAGTCCCCAGTAGCGCGTCGACTCGGCAGTCAGGATGTCGGTGAGCCGGCGGCGCACGGCCTTGGCGGCCGGCAGGGCGTCCAGCCTGGTGCGGGCATAGCTGTTCTGCGCGGCGTTCCAGGCTTTGACCTCTTCTGCGTCCCCTTGCTCGAGCCACCGGTAGTCGTCGATCACCTCGACGCCATGGTAGGTGTCGGTCACCGGTTGCTTGTCCGTCGGCGGGGGCTTGTCCGTCGGCGGTGTCGTCACCGAGCCAGTGCTCAGTGGCGGGGCTGGCTTCGCCGCGGGTCCGGCACCGCAGGCGGATAATAAGGTCAAGAAGAGGGCTGCGACAGTCGTTCGTGTGATCATGGCGCGTGGCGGGGAGGTCGTGTTCAGTCCCTCCACGGGCGGCCGGCTCGGCGCGCCCATTGGGACTGTCTCTCTATCTCCGATCCACGACTCGGCGGCGAGCACTGCTGGTGCTTTCAGCCCATCGGGGCTTCAGGCCACCGCCATGCTCGATCAGGGGCTCAGCAGATGGATAGCTTCACTCGCTTGGCACTCATGATGATGTTCCCCCTTTTTTGTCGTCCGCTCGCTTCCCCGGTTGGGTTGCAGCCGTCGTCTTCTTGCGCCGCTTGGGCCCGCTGAAGCCTGGCGGGTAGCGCACGCCCTTGACGCCCTTGTCGGCGAAATAGAACCGCAGCATATCTGCGGCCACGTGCATCCCCTTCACCCGCCAGGGGCCGCGGTTGGTGACCAACACGCTGAGCGCGACCTCCGGCTTGTCGGCTGGGGCGAAACCAACCCACCAGGTAATCAAGGTCTCGCCGCCGTGCTCCTTCTTGGCCAGCGTTCCGGTTTTTCCAGCAACCGCGATGTCCGGCAGAAACGGCCGCCCCGCGCGGTCGTGAAATGCTTTGAAGGCAGAGCCATTGCGTACAGTCTGCTCCATCATGCGCGCCACGGCCCAAGCGGTGCGTTCGTCGAGCACGCGCTTGAAGACCTGTCGCTGCTTGGGTCGCTGGTAGAGGACCTCGCCGTCCTCGTCGAGCACTCGCTCCACCAGGGTCGTGCGCACCATCTCCCCTCCATTGGCGATGGTCTGGGCCAGATTGGCCCCTTGGAAGGGCGACAAGGTGGTGTGCCAGAAGCCGGCTGCAGCCCGCGCGAACTCGAGCCTGTCGTTCTGCGGAATGTCGAGGGAGCTTTGCTCGATGGGAACGTCGAAAGGGATGTCCAGGCCCCAGCCAAGGCGCTTGGCTGCTCCCGTGAGCTTCTCTGGGTCTAGGCGGGTGACCGCCTGGCGCGCGAAGACGGTGTTGATGCTCCGTCCCATCGCCATGCCGAGGCTGGCGCAGTACTTGTCTCGCTTCTCGTCCGCTTCGAGCTCTCGCTCGGTGATGCGCCGCCTGCCGCCTGAGTAGCAAATCTTGTCGTTTAGCGAGACGCCCGCTTCGATGAGCGCCGCGCCGGTGACCACCTTGAAGACGCTGGCCGAGGGGCGGTTGGCCTCGCTGGCCACGTCACGAGGTCGGCCATGGTTGTAGTTTGCCCACACGATCACCCGTCCCGTGCGGATATCGGTCATCACCACGGCACCTTCGTGGACCCGCCCACGGCGCAAGAAGCCCAGCGCGGCCTGTTGGGCTACCGGATCGATGGTGAGCTCGGCGTTGCGCTTGCCGTGGGCCGGTGCGGTGACCACATCTCGCCGATCGTCGATGTACTGTAGCTCGATGCCTGCCAACGGCGGTGGATCGATGGTTTTCTGCGGTACTGGTTGCTCACCACCGGTGACGGCGACCTTGGCTTTGCCAAGCAACGAAAGCAGTGCTTCGTCGTGATCCCGGATGAAGGGAAGGGTGGCGGCAACGAGCCCCGCAGCGACGAAAATGGCGACGCCTTGACGCATGCCCTGGCGGTATCAGTGGCCTCGGTGGGGGGCCAAGTTTGCTTGGGCCGGGCCAGGGGGTTTTCGAGCTAGATTCTGAGCCGTCGAGGCCCGCCGGCGCGCCCTAGAAGCTGATGGCCAGCCGGGTGCCGAGCTCGTGGTGCAGATGACCGGTGCCGCGGGCGCCGTCGACGATGCTCAGGTTGTCCGGCACGATGGCTTGGTTGCGCTCCGAATCACCGCTGTCGGGGGCGAGATAGACCATGTAGTTGATGGCTGCTCGGAAGTTCCAAGAGTACCAGTACTGAATCGCTGCGCCGAACTGGTAGAGGGCGATGTTCTTGTCCGGCGTGTTGGCATCCGCTGGCGATTCCAGCCGGCTGGCGCCTGAGTAGTTGCTGGCGATGCCCGCGGCGATGGCCGAGACTTCGAGCCCCCGCAGTACCGGTGCGTCCTTGTCGAGGTCCGCCGAGACCGGGCGTGTCATGCCCGGTTCGCCTGATACGAGTTGGTCGAGGCCGCATGCCCACCAGCTGACCATGCCGTACCAGCCCAGCCCCTTGATCCGACCGAAGCGCTCGGTGTTGGTCTGCTGATAGCCATCGATGGCCTCGCGGGTGTTGTTGGCGACGTAATAGGCCTCGCCTCGTAGCTCGAGCACGCTGCCTGTGGGCATGCGGAACGGTAGGCGCAGCTCGCCGCCGATGACGTTCTGGGTGCCGGAAGGGAGCACGTGGGTGATCCGATCGAGGCTGTCGACGTAGCCTGGCTGCCAGAGGACGAAGCCGTGACCGGAGGCGATGCCCGGATAGTCGTAGTCCACATAGGCCTGATCCCGCTCGCCGTGACGGGCGCTGATGCCGATCTGGGCGAGCTTGGTGAAGGTGCCATCACCGAGTGAGGCCAGGGGGCGCGCGAAGATGCGTCCAATCAGGTCGGGTCGTCCGTCGACGACTGGATGATCGGGGCCATCGCCTGAGTAGATCCCGACCTCGTAGCTGAGCATGTGGTCGTCGAGCACGTCGCCCCAGACGGTCAGTCCCAGCTCCTTCTGGTTGGGTACCACGAATCCCCGGATTGCGATGTTGCGCTCCATGAAGGGCGTGGCGTATTCGCGAGTACGATTGGCCATCGACAGCGGTGCGTTGGACTGACCTACGGTGAAGTTCAGCCACTTGCGGAATCGGTAGCTGACGGTCACCTCCGCCGGTCGAACGACGCCGTCGTGAGCTGAGGCCATCGCAAAGCGTGACGTGCCGTCACCTAGGTAGGTCGTCTCTCCGATACGCCCGCCGCCTAACTCGAAGCCACCGGTGAAGGCGAGCCGCTCGAGGATCTCGCCGCTGAGCTCGAGCCGCACTCGACGCATGGCCAGATAGGGATTCAGCGCGCTTCCGCCCTCGGTGGCAGGAAGGTCTGGGGCCCCTGGGGCCGAGTAGAAATCGGTGCGTAGTCGCAGCCCTGGATAGAAGCGGAAGTCATCGTTCCGATCCCTCAGGAACACCCGCCCGCCGTGGATGCCTGCCAGAATCGGGCCGCTGTCTTCATCCTCGAGCTGGGACGGAAAAATGGCCGGTGGGGGCAAGGGTATGGGCGGCAATTCGGTGGTTGGCGCGGGCTCACCTGGAGGCATGAGCGGCGGTGCGGCCATCAGAGCGTCACTGGTCTCGAGTCCTGGGTCGCTGGTGCTCGATCCCGCTGCGGTGTCGTCGGGCTGAGCGTCTGCGGTGTCGGCGGCGGCTGGCTCAGCGGCACCGGTCCCCTCGTATTCCGCAGGCTCGGCGGGGTCCGCTGGCGGGTCGGCCGGCGGTGCTGGATCGGGTGGCTCAGGCAGGGGCTGCGCCGGGGCAGCGAATGCGATGAGCAGGGCGCAGAGGGCCGATAGTGCCGATACGTGAGTCCTCATGGCGTGTATGATCTCCTTCGAGCCTGGGACGGCTACCATGTTGTCTCAGGCGCCGCGATCGCCGCACGGTCGCACCCGGACTCCGGGCGGTCAAGAAAGGAAGACAGCCCTTACTGATGGTCACTAGCGCTGCAGTTACCGCCGAAGTGGAGCTCACGGATACCCGGGCGCTGATGTCCCTCGCCGGGCCAGGAAACGCGCATCTCAAGACGATCCGGGAGCACCTCGGCATCGAGCTGGGCTCTCGCGGGAACGTCCTGCACCTGGGCGGGGATCCCGACAAGGTGGCTCTTGCCCAACGGTTCTTCACCCAAATGGAGGAGCTGGCCGCCGAGGGGATCAAGCTGGAGGGTCCAGACCACGTGAGGGCGATCCATGCGCTCGAACAGGACGGGACGTTGCATCTGCGGGACGTCTACGGCGACGTGGTGTTGATCACGGCACGGGGACACTCCATCAAGGCCCGCGGTCTGGCGCAGAAGCACTACGTCCACGCGATGCATGCCCATGATCTCACCTTCGCCATCGGTCCGGCGGGCACGGGCAAGACCTACCTGGCGATGGCCGTGGGCGTTAAGGCGCTGATGGCCAAGAAGGTGCGGCGCATCATCCTCACTCGTCCGGCCGTCGAAGCGGGAGAGCGGCTTGGCTTTTTGCCTGGTGATTTGGCAGAGAAGGTCAATCCATACTTGCGGCCCCTCTACGATGCCCTCGACGACATGATGGACGCCGATCGGGTCGACGGCTTGATCAAGCGGGGCCAAATCGAGGTGGCACCCTTGGCTTTCATGCGAGGGCGCACGCTCAATGATTGTTTCGTCATCCTCGACGAGGCGCAGAACTCGACGGACGAGCAGATGCGCATGTTCCTCACCCGGCTGGGCTACGAATCTCGGACGGTGGTGACAGGCGACGTCACTCAAGTTGATCTTCCTAGCGGCGCCCGTAGTGGGTTGAAGGAAGCTGCCCGGCTGCTACGTCCTGTTGATGGCATTGCGTTCAGCGAGTTCACAGACATCGATGTGGTGCGTCATCCCCTGGTCCAACGCATCGTGGTCGCTTACGAACGGCGAGATGCGGTGCGCGCCGAGGGCTCGAAGCGGGCTGCACCGGCGCGGCTCTCCGACGAGACCGGGCCCTCAGCTCCAGGTGAACCGTCTCATCAACCCGAGCCGTGCAGCGACGAGCCGCCGAAAAAAGAGTAGATCTTAGGGGACGACATGACCTCGGCGGCGGACATGAGCGGGTTGGACGGTGGCACGGCGCGGCTCGCTGACATCACCGCTGCGCTGCGTGGCGACGGTCGCTTCGCGGACAAGAAGATCAGCCAGCCCCATCCCCTATTGGTGCAGATTCGCTCTGGCGATCGCATCGCCTTGTTGGCTCCAGCGGTTGCCTGGGACCAGGCGCGGGAGATCTTCAAGCCCTTTGCCAGCCATTTTGCCGAGGTGAAGGCGGCATTGTTGCTGATGGGCCGCCCTGGCCAACGGGGGCTGGATGAGGCCGTCCTTCGTGGGCTCTGCGCCATCGTGTCGGCGCGGCCTGACGCCGACGAGCTCTACGTAGCGCTCCACAACGCTTTCGAGCTGATTGCGGCCCGGCAGCGGTCCGAAGCTCGGGGCGAGTGGGTCAACCGATATCGTTACGAGATTGGCGAGTTCTTCGAGATCGCCCAGGCCATCACCACTGAGCGGGAGATCGACAAGCTGCTCGAGCTGATTCTCGAAAAGACGCGCTTCATTACCGGCGCGGATGCGGGCAGTATCTATGTCGTCGAAGGCGATGACCCAGAGGTCGCCAGGCGAGTCCTTCATTTCAAGCTCGCCCAGAACGACTCCATTTCCTTTCCGGCGAGCGAGTTTACCCTGCCTATCAGCGAAGGCTCGATGGCCGGCTACGTGGCGCTCAATCGCTGCAGCCTCAACATCCCCGATGCCTACCGGCTGCCTCCCAACGCACCCTATGGCTTCGACCGGTCTTTCGATGAGCGGGTGGGCTACCGCAGCAAGTCGATGCTCTGCACGCCCCTCTTGTCGCGGCGGAGCGACATCATCGGAGTGCTGCAACTGATCAACAAGAAGGTCGATCCTCACGCCAAGCTCATCAACCTCGACGAGGACTTAGAGGGCGTGATTGCTTTCGACAAGCGCAGCGAGGACCTGCTCACCACCGTTGCATCGCTCGCCGGCGTCGCTCTCGAGAACGCCATTCTCTATGCCGAGAACCAGCAAATGCTCGAGGGCTTCGTGCGGGCCAGTGTCGAGGCGATTGAGCAACGGGACCCGACCACCAGTGGTCACTCTCGTCGTGTGGCAGAGATGACCGTGGAGCTCGCCAAGGCGGTGGAGCGCGAGGAGACTGGCCTCTACAAGGCGGTGACCTGGCGCCCCGATGATTTGCGGGAGCTCGAGTACGCCTCGCTGTTGCACGACTTCGGCAAGATCGGCGTTCGGGAGCAGGTCCTGGTCAAGGCCAAGAAGCTCTACCCCTACGATCTCAAGCTGATCGAGTCGCGCTTTGCGCTCGCCCTTCGCAGCCTGGAGGTCGAGATCCTCACTCGCAAAGTCGAGCTCGCGGGCAGCGCGCAGCGTGGGGATCGCTCGTTGCTCGAAGCGCTCGACGTCGAATTCGAGGAGCGGCGCTACAAGCTCGATGGCGCCTGGAAGATCATTGGTGATGCCAACGAGCCGAAGGTCTTGAGTGGCGGCGACTTTGCCATGCTCGAGACCATCGCTCGGCAAACCTATGTCGACGAAAGGGGTCGGGAGCATCCGCTGCTTCAGCCCGATGAGATCGAGTGTCTCTCGGTGCCTCGCGGTTCACTCACCCCCGCCGAGTTCGACGAGATTCGCAGCCACGTCACCCACACCCGCGAGTTCCTGTCGACCATTCCTTGGGGACGCAAGTTTCGGCGAGTGGCCCAGATCGCCGGTGCTCACCACGAGCGGCTGGATGGCACTGGCTACCCCAAGCGTCTGCATGGCTCGGAGATCCCCCTGCAGTCGAAGATCATGACGGTCAACGACATCTTCGACGCTTTGACTGCCGCCGACCGGCCCTACAAGAAGGCCGTGCCGCTGGGCCGAGCGCTCGACATCCTCGGCATGGAGGTCACCCAGGGCCACATCGACGGCGAGCTGGTGCGCATCTTGGTGGCCGCGAAGATCTGGGACATTCTGGCAGTGCCGCCCCGCTAGGTTAGGCGCGGCGGCACTTGGGAGCGGGCTCTGGTTGGGCCCTAGCCTGGAGGATCACTTCGGGTCGGGGATGGGTTCCGTACCGACCGTGGTGCCAGGCTCGGCGATCCACTGGAAGTTGTCGACCAGGGCCGTCGAGTCGAGGACGCCATCGCCTGAGTCGTAGGCGAGGAAGCGGATGGAGAACTCGGCTCCTGGATCGACGGGGGCTTGGGTCTGCAGCCAGCTGGTGGCGGCGTGATCCTCGAAGCCTGTTCCCAGCAGCTCGGCGGTGCCAAATGCACAGGTGAAGCTGATGCCACCGGCCATGCACGGTGGCCCGTTGCCGCAGCCACAAACCTCGAAGAAGGCGTTGTTGACGCTGATCGGGTTGCCTAGCTGGTCGAAGGTGATGTTGCCGTCCGACTGCCCCTGCGGGAACGGTTCGAGGACGGCCGCGAAGAAGTCGTTGTAGGTGCTACAGACGTAGACCGGCCACTCGTAGGTGTAGAAGTCGAAGTCGAAGCGGAAGCCGTTAGCGTTGGAAGGCGCCCGCAGCACCAGTTGCAAGGCGGCGCCGTCATTGCACGAGCCAGTGACCGTGCCGCTGCAGCTAGGTGATTCCTTGGGGAAGCCGAAGGGGTGACCGGTTGCCGTGATTCCCTTGGAGAACCCGCTGACCGGCTGGTAGCCCGGGTCGTTCGGTTGCCGGGCCGTTCCGCTCGACAGGGCGAGCATTTTGCCGCCCTCCTGCACGTTCACATTGGTGCCGAAGCCGGTGAGCACGCCATGGCCGAGGTCGAAGTTGGGGTCGCCCGGTGGTGCGTTGCCTGCCGGCAAGGTCCACTGAGCGTCGGCGACGCCCCACTCGTCCGCGGCCGTCGACACCTTGCACAGCCCGATGGCACGGGCGCCGTCCATCGGGTCGGCGGTATCGACTGTCAGGTTGGTGTCACAAACCTCGGGCGGCTCGTCCACCTGCCCGTCGCAGTTCTCGTCCGCCGGCTCGGCGGTTCCGCCTGCGCCCCCTTGGCCCTCGCCGGCCACCACTTCGACGGCGTTGGGGTTCACGTTGGGATCGCAGTCGTTGCAGTCCCCCTCGTTGATGCTGAATCCATCTTGGTCTTGGTCCTCGTCTGGGCCCGCGTTGCAGGGCGTGCCGCCGCTGGAGGTGTTGCCCCCTTCGCCTGGATCGAAGCCGGCCGAGCCGCCCCCGACGCCCGAGCTGGACCCACCGCCACCACCGACCCCTGACGAGCTGCTAGCGTTCCCCCCATCCCCCATGAAGACGCTGGCATCGTCGGTGTTGCAGGCGCCTGCGGCAAAAGCGGGCAAACCGAGTGCAAGCAGAATTACGCGGTAACGCATGGGACCTCCAGGCAAGGATGGCGAAGCAGAGACAGTTGACCGCAACAGTGTAGCAGGATCTCGACTTGCGTCGGTCCCCGCGTCTAATGGCGCCTGCCCTTGCGTCCCCGCGGCCGATCCCGCAAAACGCACCCTCGGCTCTCGCCATGCCGGCGATCGCCCATTTTCGACCTCATGACCCTCAGGGTCGACCTGCCAGGAGAGCGCTGTGAACCTCGTTCGCCATTTTATCGATGGACAAGAGCACCAGGCCGCTGCCGAGCGCACCGGCAAGATCACCAATCCCGCTAGCGGAGAGGTGACTGCCGAGGTTGCTTTCGCCACCGTGGCCGAGGTCGATCTCGCCGTAGCTGCGGCGCGCAAGGCTTTCCAGCAGTGGCGTCACTCGTCGCTCAGCAAGCGTAGCACCGTGCTGTTCGCCTTTCGCGAGCTAGTCGCCCGCCACGCCGACGATCTCGCGCGCACCCTTACCCTCGAGCACGGCAAGGTCTTGTCCGACGCCCGCGGCGAGGTGCAGCGGGGCCTGGAGGTGGTCGAGTTCGCATGCGGCATTCCTCAGTTGCTCAAAGGGGACTACTCGCAAGGCGTGTCCCATCTGGTCGACAGCTATTCGATCCGCCAGCCCCTCGGGGTAGTGGCGGGGATCACGCCGTTCAACTTCCCGGCCATGGTGCCGATGTGGATGTACCCGCTGGCCATCGCTTGCGGGAACACCTTCGTGCTCAAGCCATCGGAGAAGAACCCATCGACCACCCAGCTGATCGCTCAGCTGTTCAACGAGGCCGGGCTGCCGCCTGGCGTGTTCAACGTGGTGCACGGCGACAAGGTGGCCGTGGACCGGCTGATCGAGCACCCGGACGTTGCGGCAGTGAGCTTCGTTGGCTCAACGCCCATCGCCAAATACGTGTTCGAAAACGGCACGCGCAATAGCAAGCGGGTCCAGGCCCTGGCAGGGGCCAAGAACCACATGATCGTCTTGCCTGACGCCGACATGGAGCTGGCGGCCGATTCAGTGGTCAACGCGGCCTACGGCTCAGCCGGTGAGCGCTGCATGGCCATCTCGGTTCTGGTCACCGTCGGCGAGGCCGGCGACCGTCTCATGCCGCTGATCAAGGAGCGCATTGCCGACGTGAAGGTCGGCGACGGTCTGGAAGGGAGCTCGGACATGGGTCCGCTGGTCACCAAGGAGCACCTCGACAAGGTGACCTCTTATGTGGCCAAGGGGGTGGACGAGGGCGCCGAGCTGGCGGTCGACGGTCGCGCGGTCACCGTGGATGGCAGGCCCAATGGCTTCTACCTCGGTCCCTGTCTCTTCGATCGCGTGACCCCCTCGATGACGATCTATCAGGACGAGATCTTCGGACCCGTGTTGTGCACCGTGCGGGTCGCCACCTACGAAGAGGCCATGGACCTACTGCGGCACAACCAATGGGCCAATGGGGTCGCCATCTTCACCAATGACGGCGGGGCGGCGCGCAAGTTCCAGACCGAGGTCGAGGTTGGCATGGTGGGCGTCAACGTGCCCATTCCCGTGCCGATGGCCTACCACTCTTTCGGCGGTTGGAAAGAGTCGCTCTTCGGCGAGATGCACGTTCACGGCATGGAGGGTGTCCGCTTCTACACCCGCGCCAAGGCGGTGACGGTGCGCTGGCCCGATCCCTCACAGCGGGGCAAGAACCTGGGGTTCCCGACCCAGAAGTGAGGGGTGCCAGCTGAGCTTGCTGCCTACATGCCTGGCGGGCAGGCGGGGAGCATGATCGGCTGGGGCGGCTGTCCGCCCAGTGCTGGGGGGGTGATCCAGCAGGTGCCATCCGGGCGCTTCTCGATGCCTGGAACGGCCCCAGTGGTGGCCGGCGGCGGCGCGGTCCCCGGCGGCGGGGTAGTCGCTGGCGGCGGTGCCATAGGCGGTGGTGCTGCCGGCGGGGGAGCCGCAGGCGGCGGCCCTTGCGGCGGCGGCTGGTAGTACGGCGGCGGCTGTTGGGGCGGCGGCTGCTCCGGCTCGGACGCACAGGCAGAAAGCGTGGCGATGCCGACCGCTAGGGCGGCCATCCAGGGGAGGTGTTTGATCATCAGCGGTGTCCCTTGCGTCGGTGTGCTCGAAGAATCTATCGAACGCTTGCAGGTCAGCCCTGGTTGGGAAGCGACCTGCTTGATGCGGCGTATGGTAGCGCTTTCAGACCAGTTTGCGGGGTTTCACTTCATCCCGATGAGCGAAGCGGCCGTGTTAGGGTCCGCGCTGCCCGGCTGCGAGCCGACGGCACCAAGCCCCAAGCAGGAGATCGTTCCATGGCAGACGCAGCGCCCACTCGTGAACAGGCATGGCAGTTGCTCAACGAGCACAACCAGGCCGAGCGGACCATCAAGCACGCCCTCGCCGTCGAAGGTGTGATGCGCTTCATGGCCCGAAAGCACGGCGAGGACGAGGAACAGTGGGGGGTCATCGGCTTGGTGCACGACCTAGACTTCGAGCGCTACCCCGAAGACCATTGCACCCAATCGAAGCGGATCCTCGAAGAGAGCGGTTGGCCGCCAGATTACGTTCGCGCGGTGGTGTCTCACGGTTGGCTGTTGTGCTCAGACGTCGAGCCCCAGAGCTTGCTCGAGAAGACCCTCTACGCTGTGGATGAGCTCACCGGTTTGGTGGCTGCCACGGCGCTGGTCCGGCCGTCGCGCTCGGTGATGGATCTCAAGGCCAAGAGCGTGAAGAAGAAGTGGAAAGAGAAGCGCTTCGCCGCTGGCGTGGATCGCAGTGTCATCGAGCGGGGAGCCGAGATGCTGGGCGTGCCGGTCGCCGATCTGATCAATGACGTGATCGCAGCGATGCAAGAGGTAGCAGCGACGATTGGGTTGGCGGGACAGGCCCAGTGACGACCACCGCAGCTCGTGTCCAAGCTAGGTGCCTACCGAGCACGATGCTAGACAGGCACCTATGAGAACTACCACTCTACTCAGCGCCACCATTGCCATCATCGCCCTGTCTACTCTCGGAGCGTGCGACAAAGAGAAGGCTGGGGGCAGCTCGTCCGCCGCTGCTACCGACACTGCTGGGGCAGACAAGGGCAAGGGTGACGGCAAGGGCAAGGGTGGCGGCGAGATGGTCGCCGTGTGCCAGAAGATGTGTACCAAAACCGTCGAGTGCGCCGTACAGGTCGCCAAGGCGGCCGGCGTGCCAGAGGAGTTGACCAAGACCGCCAAGGCGGACGCCGAGAAGGCTCTCCCTGAGTGCAAGACGGGCTGCAACGAGGAAACCAAGAAGGTCACTGCCGAAGAGAAGGCGCAGCTCGCCAAGGTCGAGGATTGCCTCAAGAAGGACTGCACCGAATACGTCAAGTGCATGGAGTCCATCGAGTAGGTAGCGGCACCCTGGTCGCTGCTATCTAGCCCCCGGGTTTGCGCCGGCTGTTACCGCGGCGTCGGCGGCACGATGACCTGATTGATCGGCTCGACGCTCATCCCCGCGGGATAGGCGTAGCTGGCGTATTGGTCGTAGCCCCAGACGGTGAGTCCGAAGGGCATCTCGCTGGTGGCGGTGTGGGCGCCGTTGTTACAGCCGCCAACGCCCTGGCCGCCTTGCACGATCATGATCTGGGCGTACTCGTAGAGGCCGGCAGCACCGAGGGGGGTCCAGCCGGTGACCACGCCCAAACAGGCCAAATTGACGTCCTTGAACATGTTGTCCGGCGCCCGCTGGCGCACGAAGACCAGCGCCGTGTTGGCGTAGGTCGGATCGGTGGCGAAGAGGTAGTAAGCGAGATACTGGGGAGGCGGTACCAGGTTGACGTACTCGGGATCGCCGACGCCGTTCGCATAGCTGCCACCGGTCATGTGGGCTGCCATGTAGAAGGGGTGGTCCACGTCCTGGCTGACCACGTGGAAGGGCTGCTCGGTGTCGAAGATCGCCATCTGGCCCCGGTTCAGCGAAGGCGGCGCGCCGGCCGGCATGGCGTCGTAGGTCAGCATGGTCCCATCGACCATGCCGATCATGGTGTAGGGCGCCATGTCGTTACCCCCGCGGGGCGGGTAGCGAACGGCGGCGTATTCGCTGCCCAGCGTTTGGACCGGCAAGAGTTGCTGATGGGCCGCATCGCAAGCCGTGTTGCTGTTCGGGATGTTCATGCAGCTCGAGCCACCCCACACGCTGATGGGCTTGTCCGCCTGCAACGTCGAGCCTGCCAGTCGAGCTTGCTGCAGGAACTGCACGACTTCGCCTCGGTTGAGGGTGAAGGTCGAGGGCGTGTTGGCCGCCATTGCCGGTACGTTGCCGCCCCCTTGGACTGCGGCGATGGGCACCATGGTGACCGTCGTGTTGTCTTGGGAGGCCACGACCTGGGTGAAGGGAGCGCCGTGCAGCGGCTCCCAGGCATCGGCGGTCACGAAGTTGGTGCCCCAGGTGGGCGTGGGCACTAGCAGCGTTGCGCTGGTGACGTAGCTCGACGCGCCGCCCCAAGGGTAGACGTCGTAGGCGACCACCGGGCGATCGGTGGTGATGTGGAACGCCGAGCCCCGGCCGGTGGCGTCGATCTGGGTCGACATCTCGAGCGCGTTGCCCACTCCAGATGGACAGTCGATCTGGTAGATGTCTCCTGACTCGTACTTGGAGAGGAACAGAATGCCGAGCTCGCCTGGCTGCAGCTGCCCGCCGGTGGGCACGTAGGTGAGGCCATTGCCTTGGCCCTGAGGCACGTACAGATAGCTCGATGCGTCGATGGTCTGTCCGGCGTAGTCGGCCTGGACGGTGATCGGGCTATTCCAGGTGTTGGCCACCATCACCGTGAAACAACCGCCCCGAGCCTCGGAGATGACCGCCGGGGTCACGCTGTAGAAGTCACAGCCGAAGGTGCTGGCGTTTTCGGACGCCGATTGACAGGCCGGTACGCACTGACCCGACTCGCCGCAGCCCTGGTCTGGCGGACACTCCAGAATGACCACATCGTTGCAGTCGACCACCGAGTGCAGATCACCAGAGCAATGGGTCTCACAGCCCGGGCCGCCGTCGGTGTTCATGAACAAGCCACCGTCGCCGCCTTGACCGCTGCTGCTCGAGGTGCTGCTCGATGCGCCGGTCCCGAAGTTGCTGGTGTCACCGCCAGCGCTGCAGCTCCAGATGAGCGCCCCAACGGCGAGCGAAGCGATGCCAAGATAAGACCATTTGACCACGTTGTTGCCTCCCACTCTGATGATAGCACCTCCTGGGATGTTGCTTCTCGATCCCGCTTTCTGCTGCCGCTCGGCATGTTTCGGGTTGTACAGCACACCTCCTCTCGACACGGGGCCTGCCATCCGTCTCCGTCGCAAATCTGCAACTCGGTGTCGCTGGAGGATGACAGCCGGTGCGCGGTGGCCTCATGATGGGACTCATGGAGGTTGTCACCTCCCTCGGTCCAGCGCGGTTACGCGTCTCTGGGCGCTCCGACACCGGCCGGCGGCGGAAGCGTAACGAGGATTTCCTGTTCCTCCGGCCCAAGCTCGGGTTGTTCCTCGTGGCCGACGGCGTGGCGGGTCGCAACGCGGGCAAGATGGCCAGCCAGCTGGCGGCGTTCTCGATGAACAAGTTCTTCGAAGCGACGCGCCAGGGTCACTGGCCCGATCAAGGTTTGCCGGTGAGCGCCCAGTCCGCCTCTGAGCCCCAGGAGCGCCTCGACTCGGCGATCCGGAAGGCCAACCGGGACGTCTACGCCGCCGCGACCACCCATCCTGAGCACCGGAACATGTCGACCACTCTGGTGGCGACCTACCTGGATGGGGCCGCTGGGATGCTGCATATCGGCCATGTCGGTGATAGCCGTGCCTATGCCGTCCGAGCTGGTGCGATCGAGCAACTCACCCGAGACCATACGCTGCGCAACAAGGCGCGCGCGGCGCTGCCTGGCTGCACGGCAGAGCAACTGGCCCAGATCCCCGGTAGCGTGCTCACCGGCGCGCTCGGCGTAGCCGAGCAGGTACAGGTCGATCTGCGCTCCATTGCCGTGATGCCCGGGGACATCTATCTGTTGTGCTCTGACGGGCTGACCAAGATGGTCGAGGATCGGCGGATCTTGGACGCTCTGCTGCTGCGCGATGCTCCTGGCGACATGTGCGATCTGCTGATCTCCTTGGCCAATGGCGCTGGTGGCCGCGACAACACCACGGTGGCAGCGCTCCGCTTCGATCCGGTGTGACGCGGTCGGGTCTTCTTGAGCGTAGGTCGCCGACCCTTTATCTTCGACCTGCGGCGGCTGGCAGAGGCAGTGCACCTGATGCGCTAGCCAAGCTCGGCGCTGCTGGAGGTCGAAATGAGAAGGAAGATGGGTCGTCGCGAATTCCTCGAGCGGATGGGTGCTGGTGTCGCCATCGTCTCGGTGCCGCTGATCGCCTCCGGCTGTGGTGAGCCGTTGCATGTCGCACCCCCGCCCCAGGGCCCGCCCGTGCCGGTCGGGGTGCCCCTCGGCTATTTCGATCGCTTCGGCATCGACACCGCGATGCTGCAGCGTGTGCTCGCCAAGGGACTGTCCCAAGGTGGCGACTACAGCGAAGTCTTCCTCCAGCACAAGGTGAGTCACTGGGTGGGCATGGAAGACGGCGAGGTCAATCGCGCCTACACGACGGTGGCTCTCGGCGCAGGCCTTCGGGTGCTCAAGGGAGATGCCACCGGTTTCGCCTATTGTGAGGACCTGGCGGAGCCGGCTCTCCTGGCGGCGGCGGCCACGGCTGCCGCGGTGGCCAACGGTCAACCCCACGCGCGCCCGGCATCACTGGCTGCCACCGAGATCAAGAGCGCCTACCACATCGAGGTGCCCTGGACCGAGGTGGGGATCGATAAGAAAATCCCCATCATTCGCCAGAGCGACCAAAAGGCACGGGCGCGGGACAAGCGGGTGATCAAGACGACCATCTATCTGTCCGACGAGACCTCTCGAATTTTGGTCGCCGACTCGGAAGGCCGGCTCGTCGAGGACAACCAGCCCATGGCCGTGCTGTCCGTCCAATGTGTGGCCGAGCAAGGTGGCAAGACCGAGACCTCTCACAAGAGTACTGCGGCTCGTGCGGGCCTGTCCTTCTTCAGTCCTCAGGTCATCGAGCGGGTGGCCCATGATGCCGCGGACTTCACGACTATCTTGTTCGACGCCGTCGAGCCGCCGGTCGGTGAGCTGCCGGTGGTCTTGGCCACCGGCATCACGGGGATTCTGCTGCACGAGGCGATCGGTCACGGCATGGAGGCCGACTTCAACCGCAAAGGGGTCTCGGTCTTCGCCGATCGCATTGGCAAGCGGATTGCGCCAGAGCACGTCACCATCATCGACGATGGCACCAATCCCGAGATGCGCGGCTCCATCAACGTCGATGATGAAGGGGCAGCTAGCCAGCGAACCGTGCTGGTGGAAAAGGGCATCCTCCGGTCCTACATGCATGACCGCATCTCGGCACAACACTTCAAGACCGCCGGCACGGGCTCAGGCCGGCGCCAGTCGTTCCGTTTTCCACCGGTGCCTCGGATGCGCAACACCTACATGCTCGACGGGCCGCACAAGCGTGATGAGGTCATCGGGTCGGTCAAGAAGGGCCTCTACGCCGAGGTGTTCTCCAATGGCCAGGTGAACATCGGTCCCGGGGATTTCACCTTCTACTTGAAGCACGGTCGGCTCATCGAGGATGGCAAGCTGACCTCTGTGGTCAAGGACGCCAACCTGATTGGCAATGGCCCGAAGGTCCTGGACACCATCGACATGGTTGCTGACGACATGAGCATGTATTCCGGTGCCGGTTATTGCGGCAAGGACGGCCAACGCATCCCCGTTGGCTTTGGTCTTCCAACGGTGCGGGCCGGTGCCATCTCCATCGGCGGGAGGACGTCATGAGCGCGACGCTTCTCGAGCGGGCAAGAGCCACCGTCCAAGCAGCCAAAAAGCGGGGTGCCCAGAACGTGCGGACATCGGTCTATCGCAATCGCGGCAGTCGGACCGAGTGGCGGGACGGCAAGCTGGATCGGTTGCGGCAATCCACCCGCCTCGGGCTCACCGTCACTCTGTTCGTGGACGGGCGTTACTCGTCCAACCAGACCAACGACCTGCGCCCCGAGGCGATCGAGAGTTTTCTCGACGAGACCATTGCCGCCACCCGCGTCCTTGCGAAGGATCCGCACCGGCGGCTGCCGGACCGGTCGCGCTACGGCGGCCGTTTCGACGGCAATCTACAGATCTATGATGGGCCGGGAGCCAAGGGGGTGACGGCCGCTGATCGGCAACGAGCGGCCCAAGAGCTGGAGCAGGCTGCGCGGGCGGCCCCTGGGGCCGACAAGATTGTCTCGGTGACGACGAGTTGTTCGGACATGCTCGGTGAGAGCGCAATGGTCACGTCCAACGGGATGGAGGGGTCTCGGCAAGAGACGAGCTTCTCCCAGTTCGCCGACACCTCGATTCGCGGCGAAGGGAACCGCAAGCCGGCGGGCTGGTGGTACGCGACCAGCCGCCACCAAGCCAAGCTTCCCTCGGTCGAATCGATCGGTCGCGAGGCGACACGCCGGGCGATGATGAACCTAGGCGCCAAGCCAGAGCCTAGTGGCGAGTACCCTTGCATCATCGAGAGCTCGGTGACCGGGCGCTTACTCCGTGGGTTATTTCGCCCCCTTTATGGGAACGCCATCCAACAGAAGCGCTCGTTTCTGGCCGACAAGCTAGGACAGCAAATCGTCAGTCCGATCCTCTCCATCACCGATGATCCCTTGCTCCCTGGAGGTCATGGCTCGGGTGACTTCGACGGCGAAGGGATGAGCACCGTGGCTCGGAAGGTCCTTGACCAAGGGGTGCTGCGGTCCTTTTTCATCGACACCTATTACGGCAGCAAGCTCAAGATGGAGCCGACGACGGGCACGACGAGCAACCTGGTCTTCGTTCCAGGGGACAAGGACTTGCCCCAGCTGCTGACCAAGCTGAAAAAGGGCATCCTGATCACCGGCTTCTCGGGCGGCAACTCGAACCCGGCCACGGGCGATTTTTCCGTCGGAGCTCGGGGCCAGTGGATTGAGGACGGTAAGCCGGTGCGGCCGATCAGTGGGATGAACCTGGCGGGCAACCACTTGAGCTTCTGGAAGCAGCTGCGCGAGCTCGGCAACGACCCCTACGAATATTCAACCATCCGTTGTCCGTCGCTGCGCTTCGCCGCGGTGCAGTTTTCTGGGAGTTGAGCCGGCTTGAGCGGTGCTGCTGATGATGGTCGTCATCAATCAGGCAGTGGCGGCGGCGGGGCGATGCCGGTGCTGAGCAGCTGGCAGTCTCCAAACGGTACCGGGCAGCCGCAGAGGTTGCCGCCCTGATTGTCGATCTGGTAGTCGAGGCCGGACGCGGTTTCGCCGTTGATGTCGATGGCCTGGCAGGCGAGGGCGACGCTCTCGAGAATCATTCGAGCGCCGAATGTCGCGCAAGCAGCCCGGTCACTGCCTGAAATTCTGGACGAGTGAATCCTGGTTGTGCCGAGCCCGAGCAACGAGATGGCGACGACCCCATCGCCAAAGGTGTCATCCTGAGGGTCCGAAACCGAGTCCCGCACAATCACTCGCTCGAGGAGCAAATCCGAGTCGAGGCTGGTCACGCCGGCGATGGAGCTTTGTTCGACGATCGTCGAATAGACCTCTGCATTCGACATGTGGGCGGTGGCGGGGTTGTCCTGAGCATGAATCCCGCGACCACTGAGCGGGAAGGCGCTCGCCAGCGTGTTGCGGATCTCGCTGGTCTCGATGAGAGCCTGGGCTCCGGTGACCAGCACGCTCAGCTCGTGGTTGCTCTCGAGCAGGCAGGACCGCAGCGTGCCGCTGGCGGATAGGTCAATCTCCAGGGCATCCTGGATGATGACCCCGCTGCCGTGACGACCGTCAGCTCGCGGCTGGGTGTCTCGCACGACGCTTGCTTCGATGGTGACGTCGGAGCCCAACACCAGGAGTCCAAGGTCGCTCGCCCGCTCCACCAAGGAATAGGCGATGGTGGCGCTTGAGGGGGCGGCATTGTCGAGGTCAAAGCTGATCTCGATGCCCCAACCGCCGAGATCGAGAGCCTCGGTGGTTCGGATGGCGGTCGCCTCGATGGTGGCGCTCGAGCCATGCAGGCCGATGCCGCGGGCCGCATGATCATCGATCAGCGACGACTGCAGGGTCAGCGTTCCAGGCATGCCGGAGGCGTCCGGCATGACGTGGATACCGTCGCCGCTGCTGCGTCGCACTACCGTCGCTGTAATCGTCGCCTCGCTGCCCAGGACGTTGATGCCCCCGGTCAGGTTATCCTCGACGACTGAGGAGCTCAGCTCGCCGAAGGAGCCATTGTCCAGCCAGAGCCCCTCGGCCGGCATCCCGTTTCCCTCCGGGAGGGTGCCGCGCACGACCGTGGCCTCAACCGTTGCGATACTGGCACTGATCCAGGCGCCCAGATGGCGATTGTCGTCGATGAGCGAGCTGCGCACCGTCAGGACGGTCGGCGTGTCATCGTTGGGGCTTGGTGCCGCCACGATGCCGTAGCCCAAGACGCCAGCCTGGGGTTGGGTTCCCCTGATCGAGCTTCGCTCGACGGTGAGGGTGGCGCCGAAGCTGCTCACCCCTACCGCCACATTGTTCTCTACCAGTGAGCCCCGCAGGGTGAGCGTCGCCTCTCCGGTCTCGTTTTCCGCGTAGAGACCTTCCATCCCACAGTCGTGAATCCACAGTTGCTCGGCGAGCACGGCGGTCGAGCCGAAGTGGGCAATGCCTAGCTTCGGGCCCGTAATGGCCAGGTTGTGCAGCTCGCTGCCATCGGCACCCGCATGGATGTTCACCGCGCCCGACGGGTTAGCGCTGCCCACCAACTCCACCATGTCCGGACAGCGTCCCCACAGCCGAACGGGCTTGTTGGCGATGGTAATGCTGCCCCCATAACTGCCCGCGGCGATTGCCACGATCCCGCCGGAGGTCGCCGCGCCGATGGCTTGCGGCAGGCTGGTCCATGGCTTGAGCTCGGTTCCATCGCTGTCACCACCGCTGTAGGACTGGTCGACGTAGACGGTGGTCGAGTCGACGGGAATGTCGCCCCAAGGGGTGGAACCGCAGGGCGCGATCTCACGGCATTCGGCGTCGCCGGGAACCGCTAGCGTTCCTGGGGCACAAGGCGTGGCCGGTAGGATTGCCTCGCAGCCACGGTCGCCGTCGTGCACGAAGCCCGGTGCGCAGCCGTCGCTTGGGATGCCGGCGGGTTGGCAGCCACCGTCGGTGATCGGCAGCTCGCCTGGTGGGCAGGGCATGTCCGCCGGGAGGCCGACCGTCGTGCACTGTTCATCGATGAACAGCTCGTTCGCTCCGCAGGGCGGTGCATAACAGCTGCCGTCGGCGAGCTCGATTTGGCCCTCGGGACAGCCGCTGGGCACGCAGGCACCGTCAACTAGCACTTCGCCGGGCCCGCAGTCTTCCTCTGCGGGTAGTGACTCGGCGTCCTCCCCTCCGCAGGCAAGCTGCGAGGCGGAGAGCAGCAAGATGGCGGGCAGGTTCAGCGCTAGGCTGCGTCCCATCCACCGAGCGTAACATGCCCGGCTAGTTGACCTAGAGGTGGTGGTGGCCCGGCGCGCCTCGGGTTAGAGTGCCCAGCCCGTTGTTCAGAGAGGTGATTCATGAGCGATGACAAGTATCGGCTAGTGACCCGCAGCGATTTTGACGGCTTGGTGTGTGCCGTGCTGCTCAAAGAGCTGGATTTGGTGGATGACATCAAGTTCGTTCACCCCAAAGACATGCAAGACGGGAAGATCGAGATCACCGATCGGGATATCACCACCAACCTTCCCTATGTCCCCGGTGTCTATCTGGCCTTCGACCATCACCACAGCGAGATGATCCGCGTCGGTCAACACGACAACTACCTCTGCGATCCCAACGCCGCCTCGGCCGCGCGGGTCGTCTACGACTACTACGGCGGCAAGGAGAAGCTCCCCGAGATCTCAGAAGAGATGATGGTGGCTGTCGACAAAGGTGACTCGGCCGACTTCGTCGAGGACGACATTCTCAATCCCAAGGACTGGGCCCTGCTCAACTACCTGATGGACGCCCGCACCGGGCTCGGGCGGTTCCATGACTTCCGAATCTCGAATTACGCCTTGATGATGCAGCTGATCGACTATTGCCGCGATCACACCATTACCGAGATCCTCGAGCTGCCTGACGTCCGTGAGCGGGTCGATGTCTACTTCGACGGCGCAGAGAAGTTCAAGGAGCAGCTCGAGCGTTGCAGCACGGTCCACAAGAACCTGGTGGTCCTCGACCTCCGCAACGAAGAGACCATCTGGCCGGGCAACCGCTTCATGATTTATGCGGTCTTTCCCCAATGCAACATCTCGATCCACCAGATCTGGGGCAAGCAGAAGCAGAACACAGTGTTTGCCGTCGGCAAGTCGATTCTCGATCGTGGCTCGCTGACCGACATCGGTGAGCTGATGCTCACCTTCGGCGGTGGGGGACATGCAGCAGCGGGCACCTGCCAGATCGAGAACGACAAGGCCGACGAGGTGCTCGAAGAGCTCATCGACATCATCACCCAGGACGGTTGATCGCGCCCGCTCGGTCGAGGCGGGCACTTGGATCCGGTGCGTCCCTGGCCTCCAGCACGATGCGATAGAGGCCGTGGTCCATCGGAGCGCCGCTCGCCGGCGACTGGAGGACCAGCCGTTCGCGCTGCCCCAGCTGGTCGAAATGGCGGGCACGATAGTGGCAGAATGGATTGTTGCCAGGCCGTCCCAGCACGGCGTGGGCCGCGAAACTACAGCCGCCAAGGCAGGTCTCGCCAAAGGGGCACTCTCGGCAGAACCCCCACAGCTGGTCGACCGTCAGTCGTCGGGTGAAGCCGAGCTTAGCCGATTGATCCCAGATCTCAGCGAGGGGCTGCTCTCGGACGTTGCCGCCGATGTAGCTGTCGCCAGGCAGGGATAGACAGCCTTTGATTGCTCCATCGGACTGAATGCCGAGCACCAGTCGTCCAGCGAAGCAGCCACAGAAATGGTCGCGCCCGTCAACGGTCAGCGAGCGCAAGAGGGCCTCTTCCGGTCCGAAGTAGCCCAGGTTGTTGCCTGGCATGACTAGTACGCCGTCGTCGAAGGCTCGCCGCTTGAGCGCCGCAATGCGGGGCAGCAGCTCGATCAGATCCCAGGGTTGCAACATCATGTCAGGTCGATCGGCGGCGCGACCCAATGGCACGGTGATCTGCACTTGCCAACCACTGACGCCCTGGTCGCGCAGGTATCCGTAGATCCCTTCGAGATCGTGGCGGTTCAGTCGGTTCAGGTTGGTGTTGACCCCAGTGCCCATGCCGGCGTTCTTCAGTCGGCCCAGTGCCTGGGTTGCCCCGACGAAGCTGCCGGGGACGCGCATCAGATCGTGAGTCTCGGCGAGGCCGTCGACGCTCACCGAGGCCATCTTCATGCCTGCTGCGGCCATTGCGGCGGCGAGCTCTTGGGTGATGCCGAAGCCCCCGGTGACTAGCGAGCACACCACTTTGGCCTCGCTGAGGGTCCGGACTACCGGCAACAAGCCTTCGTGCAGATAAGCCTCTCCACCGATGAGCACGACCTCTCGGGCCCCCAGATCGGCGAGCTGGCGTGCCACGTCGACCACCTCGGCCACCGATAGCTCAGCGGGTCGCGCCACACCGGCCCGAGAGCCGCAATGCCGGCAGCCCTGGTCACAGCGTAAGGTCAGCTCCCACACCACATAGGCCGGGTGAGGTGGCTCGTTGAACACCTCCAGGCGCCGGTGGCGAAACGCCGTGGTCCCGTCGGTGGCCGTCGGCGCCAGTGCCTTGTCCCTATCGTCGATGGTCGTGCCGTCGCTCAGGGTGCTGCGTAGAGCGAGTTGTCGCAGCCTGGGAAGTCGACGCAATCCTCGTCGTCACAGTCGACCTTCTCGTCGCCGTCATCATCGATCTGGTTGTCGCAGATCTCGACCGGCGCCGCATACTCTTCTCCGGAGCAGCCCGGGAAGTCCCAGCAGGCCTCATCAGCGCAGTCGATGGCGTTGTTGTAGTTGTCGTCGATCCCGTTGTCGCAGATCTCGTCGGCCGGGCCGGCGTACATCATCCCGCCCCCGCAACCGTAGTCACCCCAGCAGGCCTCGTCGGCGCAGTCGATGTCGCCGTTGCCGTCGTCGTCGATCCCGTTGTCGCACACCTCGGTCTTGTCCTTGCGATCGTCGTCAACCGTCGAGCCGCAGGCCGACACGCCGACGACCAACCCCACGGTGGCCGGTAGCAGGGCGGGTAGCTTCCACCACTGTTGCCGGGGCCGCGCGAGACGCTTGGTGCGGTCCAATTGATCGCAGAGTTCTTCGAGATAGGCGGTAGCTAGCTTGGCGTGCTCGTTGTTGCTCATCATTGCCTCCGATGCGATCCTGCAGAGCAATGCAACATTCGTGCTTGTCGCGCAGCCCCTTCAACTAGCTAGAATCGCATGATGTCGCGATCCCGTCCAAGCCTCTCTTGTCATGATCGCCAACCAATCTGGCACACAGTGGCACGGCCGCGGTGTACCCGCTATCTTGGCTACTCGAGGTCATGCTCAAGCTGTTGCAGAAAGCCGGTTACCGTCCTCGTCGTGGCGTTTGGGAGCTGACCCTCGCCTGCAACCTCAACTGTCGGCACTGCGCCTCCCGTGCTGGCCAGGCTCGGTCCGATGAGCTCACGCCAGCTGAGGCGCTGCAACTGGTCGAGGACCTGGCTGATCTAGGCTGCCGCACCATGACCCTTGGCGGTGGTGAGCCTTTGCTCCGTCGCGACTGGCCTGAGATCGCTGCCGCGTTTCGGTCTCGGGGCGTGCGCACCAACATGGTCACCAATGGGCGCACCTGGACCCGGGACACCGCCCGCACCGCTCGATCAGTGGGTCTCGAAAGCGCCGCCTTCAGTATCGACGGACTGGAAGAGACCCACACCTATGTGCGCCGCGTGGCTGGCCACTGGCAGCACCTGCTCGAGTGCATCGAGACCTGCCACGCCGAGGGGCTCACCGTCAGCGTGATCACCACCGTGAACCGTCGCAACTTGCCAGAGCTCGACGATCTATACGAGTTGCTGGGCGCCCACGACGTGGACCGTTGGCAGCTCCAGCTCGGCAACCCCACGGGCTTCATGGCTGACCATTCCGATCTGTGCATCTTTCCCGAGGACGTGTTCGAGGTGGTTCCCAGGATTGCTGCCATGTGTCGCCGGCCAGGCAAGCCGAAGATCTTTGCCGGTCACAACGTGGGCTACTACGGCGATCCCGAAGAGGACTTGCGGGACAGCGGTGGCCCCATCCCCTTCTGGATCGGCTGCACGGCGGGCTGCTCGGTGATTGGCATCGAGAGCAACGGCAACATCAAGGGCTGCTTGTCTTTGCCGTCGGCCATGAACGAGGTGGACGCCTTCGTCGAAGGCAACATCCGTGACCAGCCACTCGCCGACATCTGGCGCAGCAAAGATGCTTTCGCTTACAACCGCCAGTTCGCCCCTGACCAGCTCGGCGGCTTTTGTCGCACCTGTGACTATGCGGAGATTTGTCGCGGTGGCTGCTCGTGGACCGCTTTCGCTCACAGCGGCGCGCGCAATGAGAACCGGTATTGCTACTGGTATCAGCTGCAGCAGCAGCAGGACGACTCCAAGCAGTGATGCCTTGGGCAGGCGGATGCTCCCGAGAGACTGAACGGCCTCAGGGCCTGCGCTGACGTCGCCGGCAGCGGGCAAGCACGCCGAGCAGCAATAGGCTGAGCGCACCGAGCTTGGTGCGCTCATGGCTGGCAGCTTGGTGGGGCAGGCCGATCACTCGGCAGCCGCAGCTGCTGTCGGTGTTGGGGTCGTCGCCATCTCCTGACGAGCTGCCGCTGGTTGAGCTGGTAGTGGTCGTGCTCGAGCCGCCGGCGCCTGTGCCCGAGCCGCCGGTGCTCGCGCCGCCCGCACCGGCACCGCTACCGCCGGTGCCACTTCCGGTGGTGGCCGTGATGGTGAGGCTTGCGGTGCTGATTGCGCCGCCACCGTCACCATCGCCTGCTTTGCCATCGGTCCACGCATTGATGAACGCCATACCGGCCCGCAGCTCGATGGTTTGGGAGGCCGTAGCATCTGCTGGGATCGTGCCTGCAAGGGTGACGGCGATGGTCTCAGGCTCGCCGACTACCTCGGCCAGCTCGATCACCACGGGTGTCGTGCCACTGAGTTGATAGCTCACTGCATTGCCATTCACCGTGACGTCGGTGATCTGAAGCCCAGCTAGGAAACCTGGCAGCGTGACCTCGAGCCGGTCCACGCCGTGGTCACAGGGCAGCATGTTGGGTAAGGCCGCTAGGGCCATCGTCACTGGGGTCCCAGGGTCGACCTCGGTGGGGTCGACCTCGCCGACGAGGGCCCAGGTCGCTCGCGGGCCGCCGTCGTAGCCCTGGCCGCCATAAGCTCCCAGATCGCGGTCGCTCCCGTCGGCGTCCTTCGAGCCCGATGAGATGACGTCCACACAAGGACTTGCCGGTTGTAGGTGGAAGTCGTCGTTCCGTGGATCGTTGTCGTCGCTCCAGGTCACGAACATGGGATCCAACGAGAAGTCGGTGGGCGCGGCCCCACAGGAGGTGAAGTCGCTCTGGTGGTTGTAGACATCGTTATGGGCCGACTGAGTCAGTCCATCGCACCAAATGCCGTACTCGTTGTTATGGGCGACGATGTTTTCTGCGATGGTGCGGGCATCCATGCTGAGCAGATAAATGCCAATATCTCCGTCTGAGATATTGGGGTTGCCATTGCTGACGACCGTATTGCCCTTGAAGTCGGCGGTGGCATTGACGCCGTCGAGCCCGTCGTCCTCGTTGTCCGCCGATACGTTCCACAAGACCTGGGTCGCACTGGCCCCCTCGACCCACACGCCTCGGAAATTCCAATAGATCAAATTGCCGCAGATGGTGGCTCCGGCGTTTTGCACGTTGACGCCAAACTGCGGATGGCTTCCGCCGGCGTTGCGAATCGAGAAGCCCGAGATGACGACGCCGTCGCCCCCAACGTTCACCACCGTTCCACTCGACGAGCCGTCGAGAATGG
>JAUVCD010000513.1 GCA_030590865.1 Myxococcales bacterium
CGCCGCCGCCGGTCGCCGTGCTGCCTCCACCGACAGGCTGGTCGGTGTCATCCGAGCACGCGGAGACCAAGGCCACCACGAGAACCAACGAGATCGCCGCAACCAAGGCGCTTTCATGCTGCATGAGCTCACGTCCCCCGCATGCCAGTATACCTGCCGCGACAGTCTGGAGCAGCGAAACGGCAGGCTGCTAGGATCGGCCGTGTGAATGAGCCCTTCGTCAACGGCCGGTGCATCATATTCCGCACCAATCGCCGCGCGCTGATGGTGGCCCTAGCGGTGGTCGCCGCTGGTGTCCTTTGCCTCGTGGCAGCCACCACCTCGGTTGGCCCACAGCCCTTTGTGACTATCGGGATGGCCATGACTGGGCTGGGGCTGCTCGCGGCCAATGCAATCGTGCGCTTCTTCACCTGGCCCGCCCAGGCGAGCGGCGAAGTGCGGGCCGATGGGCGTGGCATCGAGCTGGACGGAGCGCTGGTCTTGCCCCGCGAGCGGGCCGCGCGAGGCTTCATGCGCAGCGTTGCGGGGCAGTCACCGCGAGTACGGATCGTTGGTCCTCACGACGAGATCTTGCTCGAGATCGAGACGCCTAACCGTAAGGCAGCCAGGGCGCTCCTCCGGGCCACCGACCTAGACACCGAAGCAGTGGTGGCCCGTTTCACGCTCACCCATCATGTGCTCGGCAAGACCTGGACGGTCATCGGGCTCTCCTGGTTACCCATGATCGTCGGCGGCTCCGTCATGTTCGGCGTCTCAACGGTGATCGAGCATCTCGGCGGGTCTGAAGTGGTGACCATGACCGCCTCGATAGCCACACTGGTGACCCTCGCCCTGGGAGCCCTGCTGCTCTACCGATGGTCTCGGGTACAGCTCGTCATTGGGCGCGATGGTGTCCACCTGAAGAGCTTTGGACGTCGGCGATACATCGCTCATGGTCAAATCGAGCGCCTCCGGCGGTGGCCGCAAAAAGAAAACTCCCGCAGCACTGGGGCGATGTCTGAAGGGTTCAACCTGGTGCTGCGCTCCGGCGAAACCATCGCTCTGCGCACCCTCGCCCAGCGCCTGCGCCACGGCGAGGCACAGAAGGACTTCATCTTCCGAGAGGCACAGGCGGCACTGGCAGACCACCGCAAGACCGAGGGGACACGCCTCAGCACTCTCGATCGGGGCGACCGTACCGCAGCCGATTGGGTCCGGGATCTGCGTGGCATCGGTGGTGGGGCCCAGGCTGGACATCGGAGTGCCGCCGCACCGCTAGACGATCTGTGGACGATGCTCGAGGACCCACGCACCGAGGTCGAGCAGCGGGCCGCAAGCGCGGTTGCCCTGGCAGCCTCGGGGCACGCCAATGCGGGACAGCGCATCCGGCTGTTGAGCCGCGCCACCGCCAATCCAGCCTTGCAGAGCGCTTTCGAGGCTGCCGCTGACGATGATATCGAGCGGTTGGAGGAGGCAATGGCTGCCATCGACGAGCCTAGCGAGAGCGCCTGACCGGAGGCTGCCAAACGAGCGGATCGCCGCGCAGGTCCAGGCGGTGGCGTCCCAGCCTGCATCTTGGTCAAAGCACCGGCCGCCCGGCGCCGCTGGCCTCGGCAGAGGGCTGTTCGCTATGCTCCCGCTATGACATCCGGTGACTCGTCGGGGTCGGACCGCTCAGGGACCGGCTCAACGCTACCGATTGGCGTCGAGCGCGCGTTGACGAGAGCTACCCGGGATGCTGAGTTCCGCGCTGACTTGCGAAAACGCCGTGGCGCAGCGGCAGTGGACGCCGGCATCGAGCTGACAGCCGCCGAACGAGCGGTGCTGGAAGCCATCGACGAACGGCAACTCGACCGGATGATCGGCCACCTGGAAGACCGGGTCGTCGAGGTCCCGACGTCGGAGATCGTGGCCGCGCCAGGAGGCATCCGGCCAGGCCCGCCGGCCGCCCAAGGCATCCGGCCTGAGGCGCCCGCGGGGATCCGCCCCAATATCTCCGCGGTGATGGGGGTCCGACCTGGTCCCAGATCGGTCAAAGGCATCAGACCTGGTCTGCCCATAGCCCTGGCCGCTGGCGCCGTGGTGGTCGGCGGCGCGAGCGCATTGTTGTGCGTGACCGCAGGCAATCGCCCTGATGAGCCACCTTTGGCCGAGCCGACCGAGCCCCTGCAACGGAAGGGTGAGAGCTCGTCGACCAGCGCTCCAGATGCCGGTGAGCCCGACGGCGGCGATGGTGGGGTCGCGACAGAGGACGATTAGGCGGCAACTGGCTGACTCCAGTCGAGCAGCCGAGGCTGGCATCGACCTCACGGGCCTGGCCGCGTATTCTTGGTCGATCCGAGACCGCCCATCTGCTGCCCGAGCACGGCTCTGGAGAACGCCATGAAGGCTGAGCACGAGTCAGGATCCGCCGACCCGAAGGCGCGAGCGATGATTGCCGCGGCGGTGGCTCGCGGCTGGCTCGCACCGGCGGATGCATTCGACATCGGCTGGCGCTTGAAAGGGCAAGCGTCGACGGTGGAACGAGCCCTGGGCAGTCATCTCACCGGCGAGCAAATCGACATCCTCGCCAGGGAAAGCGAACCTGGCCAGTCAGCGACGACCCGGGTCGCTGGTGCCACAACCACCGTGTCCCTCGCACCCGCCGAGATTTCAGCAGCCCTCGCCGAGCTCAGCGCACCGGCCGGCACCATCAGTGGGGCGCGCTACGTGGCGATAGCACCGATGGGGCACGGTGGCGGCGGACGCGTGGTATCGAGCATGGACCGTGAGCTGGGCCGTCGAGTTGCGGTCAAGATCCCCCACGAAGATGATGAGTCGCAGCTCGCTCGCTTCCTATTCGAGGCCCGCGTCACAGCCCGACTAGAGCATCCCAACATCGTGCCGGTTTACGACTTCGGGGTGCTGCCCGACGGCTCGCCCTTCTACGCCATGCGGGCAGCCGAACCGCGCTCGCTGCGTGATGCCCTGCGAGACTCGCCATGGCCGCGGGTGCGCCTGCTGGGCATGTTCACCCAGGTGGCCCGGGCACTTGCCTACGCCCATGCCCGTGGCGTTCTCCATGGCGACGTGAAGCCATCGAACATCCTGCTAGGCGACTATGGTGAAGTCTATCTGGCCGACTGGGGGCTAGCGCGAGTGCGGGACGAGCGCGCCTTCGAACCGACCCGCGAACCGCTGTCCTTTGCTCCCCTGGAGGTCGGCACGCTCGGCTACCTAGCACCGGAAGTCTACGCTCAGCGGCCTGTCGATCAGCGCACCGACCTGTTTGCATTGGGCGTGGTGCTTTACGAGACCTTGACCCGCCAGCACCCTTTCCATGGTGACGACGAAGCGGAGATCATTGCTGCGGTTTGCTTGACCGATCCCGAACGCCCGAGCGCCGTGGCGGCAGACTGCCCCCTATTGCTAGACGATCTGTGCATGGAGCTCCTCGCCAAGGCCCCGGATGGCCGCCCCAACACAGCCGACGAGGTCGCGGAGCGCGTGGAGGCTTTCTTGGAGGGCGCCAAAGAGCACCAACGACGGTGCGATGAAGCTCGACGGCTGTGTGATCAGGCCCGGGAGCCCAGCGTCCAGCTCGAGGCGTTGGATGAGAACCGCCAACGCCATGCTGCCGAAGCGCAGCGCCTGCTCCAAACGATCGAGAGCTGGGAGCCCGTCGAACAGAAACGGCCCGCGTGGAGTGCCGAACAGCACGCCGAGCAAGCGGACCGCGAAGGTGCTCGCAAGCTCGCCGAAGCCATGGAGCTCTACACTCAGGCGCTCGGTTATGATCCTGCTTGCGAACAGGCCCATCAGGGCCTCGCCGAGCTATATCTCGCGCAGGCAAAACGTGCTGCGGAGGAACGGCGCACGGCGACACGGATCCATTATGAGACGCTGGCGCTCAGACATGACGTCGGTGGCCAGTGCGCCGAGTTGCTGAGTGCCCCGGCGGGACTATCGCTCATAACCAATCCGCCGGGCGCCCAGGCCACGCTATACCGCTATGAAGAGCGTGACCGGCGACTAGTGTGTGGTGACCCGCGGCCAATCGGTGTCACACCGCTAGAGGCAAATGGACTAGGGCCTGGAAGCCACTTGGTGGTCTTGCGGAAGGCTGGCTTTCGGGACGTGCGAGTACCGTTGTTGCTCGAACGCGGACAGCGTTCCGAGCTGGATATCAACCTCTATCGGGATGATCAGATTGGGGAGGGGTTCGTATACATCCCCGGTGGGCCGGCCCGGATTGGTGGAGATCCCGATGCACCGACCTCGCTGCCAGGACAGACCGTGACCGTGCCAGACTTCGCCATTCAGACCTTTCCAGTCACGGTTCGCGAATACTGCGACTACCTCGAGGCCCTAGAGGCCGAAAGCTCCGATGAGGCCAGGCGGCGGGCGCCCTATCGACTGGTGGATGCCCAAGCCGATGCGGTAACCCGAAGCAACAATGGGACCTGGAGCCCGTGCGACCAGCTGATCGAGGGCGAGGCACGACGGCACTTCCCTCCTGAGGACGGCCACTTCTGGCGCGTCCCGATCATGCTCGTGCGTTGGTTCGACGCACTCGCCTACTGCCGTTGGCGCAGCGAGCGAGACGCCGTGCCGTGCCGCCTACCCACCGAGGTCGAGTGGGAGAAGACAGCACGAGGTGTCGACGGGCGTTTCTTCCCTTGGGGCGATGCATTTGACTCGAGCTTCTGTCTGATCCGCGGATCGCGCCCCTACACGTCCCAACCTGAGCCGATCGGCACGTTCCCTGCCGACGAGTCACCATACGGAGTGCGTGACATGGCCGGCGGGATGCGCGAGTGGGTTGCCGACGTCTTCGCCCGCCGCAGTGCCGCTGAGTGCGCCAATGACCCGGAGCCCAGTGGAGAAACCGATCGGTCATCGACCATGCGTATGATTCGCGGCGGGCTCTGGCACGGAACATCACCCTACTCACGCTGCGCAGCTCGAGGTCCGATGTACGCCGCGATGCGTGGACTGGCGCTGAGTTTTCGTCTCGCCACGTCGCTATGCAAGACGTAACCGCTTGGAAAACGGCCCTCCAGGGCCGGCGGCGACTCAACCCTTGGGCTTCGGCTGAGGCTGGCGGATCTTGCTTTCGGCGGTGACACCATCTTTCACCTCGATGTTGATGCCATCCGAGATGCCGACCGTCAGGTCTCGCCGTTCGTAGACCCCGGGAGCCGTTTCGACGTCCACGTAGGGCTGGTCGCCTTCGAACTGCAACAGGCTCTCGCTCACCGCCAGCACCTGGGACTTTTCCTCGAGGACAATCTCTGCGTTGGCGCTGTATCCGGCGCGAATCACGACGTCTTTTTCCGGATTCAAAGCCGCCTTGATCTCGAACTGAATGGCTCCTTCGATCTGCTGACCCTTCGGAGCGATAGTCTCGAGCTTCCCCTCGAACTGGCGTTCATCAATCGCCCCGATGCGGATGTTCACCGCCATGCCAGTCCGAACCTTGTCGACGTCTGCCTCGTCGATGCGACCGAGGAAGATCATGTCCCCCATGTCGGCCACCACCGCGATGGTCGTGCCCTCGTTGAAGTTGTTGCTCTCGATGACGCTACCGCCTTCTTCGACGGGGACCTCCAACACCGTGCCCGCCACCGTCGAGCGGATCTTGGTGTTCGCCGTCTCGCCGCGAGACCGCGAGGCCCCCTCTTTCACCACCTGGAGCTGGCTGTGGGCCGCGCTGAGCTCGGCGCGGCGCAAGTTGAAGTCGAGCTTTCGCTCCGACAGGGCACGTTCGGAGAGCAAACCCCCGCCACTGAGCCGTTCGGCCCGGTGAAGCTCCGCCTCGGCGTGTTTGACGGCGATCCGGGCCTTGTGCACTGCCGCCTCGGCCTGGGTGAGCGCCGCCATGTTGGGCACGATCTTGATTTCGGCGATGAGCATGCCCTTGTCGACCAGGTCCCCAGGCTGGACGCGGAGCTCCTTCACGATCCCGCTGACCCGGGCTTTGATCTGCACTTCTCGCCGCGGGACGATCGAGCCAGTCGCGACGGCCTTCTTCACGATGTCGGTGACCTTGGGCGTCTCCGTCTTGAAGACCGGCGCATCGCCCTGGGACTTGAGATACAGAAAGACCAGGGTCCCGAGGAAGGCCAGCACCAATAGGGCCACCGAAGCGGCTGCCACGACACCACGCCACCGCGACTGCTTCTTTCGTCCGCTCATGAGACGCTACTCATTGCGAAGTGCCATCACGGTGCGAATGCGCGCCGCATGGAGCGCTGGAAACAGCCCGGCCAGCCCGCCGCCCAGCGCAACGGCCACCGTCGCCACCACCGCAGTAGTCAAGGTGACCTCCGGCGGCGCAAACATGGTCTTCGAGGTCGCGGGTCCCGATCCCATCGCCGCGCCGACCAACTCGAGCAGTCCTACGCCTAGCACGAGCCCCAAATAGCCTGCCGCGCTTGCCAGCGCCATGGACTCGAGCACGATTTGAGCGGTCACGGTCCGCGGCGTCGCGCCGATGGCCTTGCGAATCCCAATTTCGCGTGTTCGCTCCCGCACGCTGACCATCATGATGTTGCTCACCCCGACCAAGCCGGCGAATAGAGTGGCGCTCCCAACGAGGTAGACCAACAGCGAGATGCCTCGAAAGAGGTTGCCGATCTTCTGCACTTCGGCGTCGGCGTTGAAGCTGCCAATCGCCTCCTTGTCGTTCGGCGCGACCCGATGGCGCTTACGCAGCAAGGCCACCACGTCCTGCTCGATAGCACCGGCGCGCACGTCCGGGGTGCTCAAGACCGCCATGTAGTGGATGTGAGGTGACGAGCTGAGAGCCTTCTGAAAGGTCGTCAGGGGCGTGTAGACCGTGGCCGCGTGACGGGCGCCGCGCTCGCCGGTCTGCCGGGTACGAAACACGCCGACGACCATGAAGTCGATCCCTTTGATCTTGATCGACTGCCCGATGGGCTCATCGCCTCCAGGAAACAGCACCTCAGCAACTCGAGAGCCAATCACCGTCACTTTGCGCTTACGCACCATGTCGATGTGATTGACGAACCGCCCGTGGATATCCATCGGCTGCAGACGGAGATATTCGGGCGTGTCACCCATCACCTCGAAGGATCCGGTCTTCTCACCTCGGGT
>JAUVCD010000809.1 GCA_030590865.1 Myxococcales bacterium
CCAACCATCTGGGCACAGGGATAGAGCTTACCGGTGGGGCTCACGGTCAGCTCCTTGCCCCCAAGCAAACAGCGACTCGGGCATGGGATCCCTCCCTTGAGGTGAGTGAGGATCTTGCTGTGGAGCGGCTCGACAGGCACCGTCACCCCCGACCGGAACAGATCCATCACCACATCACCAGCATCGTCCAGACCAGCCCTGAGCCCCTCGATGCTCTCCTCGGTCCATTCGTCCCGGTAGTTGGCGCTGAACTGAATGCGCCCTGGCTCGAAGGGGAGAATCGTCCGCAGAGTTTCGCCCAGCGCCGGCGCGGCGACGGGACCGAAGACCGCCAGAATCGCCCGGGGAATACCAGCATCCCGCAACCGCTCGAGACCAGCCACAACGTCATCGAAGCTGCCGCGACCGGCCGCATTGACTCGAAACTGGTCATGAATCCGCTTGGGACCATCGAGAGACACGAAGACGGACCACCGCCGAGGGGGCGCCATGAGCTCGAGCGCCCGATCGTCGATGAGCGTCGCGTTGGTGTTCATCAGGAACAGCAGGTTGGGCTTGGGGCCCGGCTTGGCAGCCACGGCCTGCTCGACGTAGTCCACCGTCTCGCGCACCAGATCCTGGTGCATCAAGGGTTCGCCACCAAAGAACGAAACGTGCAACTCACCAGCCGGTCGCTCGAGGGCCAGCGCCACGGCCTTTTTCATGGTGTCGCTACTCATCCGGCGAGTGAACTTCTCGCCGTTGTAGCAATAGGTGCAGCGCAGGTTGCACTGGTGGTCGAGAAAGAGCGTCAGTTCCATCGGGAGATCAGTACCACACCCAGACCAATCATCGTCCTGGTAGCCATGGCGAGGCGCCGGCGGCAGTAGCCTATCTCTCCGACCTGCTGCCGAGGTGCACGCGGATGCGGGCCCGCTGCGCATCGACGAATTCGATCGCCACGGACTCGTCGTCGGCGAGACAAAGATCCCGTACGATTCTTGGGTCGGCAGCGTCCTCCGGCGCTTCGACGTCTGCGCCTGCTTCACTGGTGGCTGGGCCGGCGATGCAGGTGGCCATGGGCCTGGACCCTAGGAGGATCTCCCGAGCCGAGACCACCTCGAGCTCCGCCGTGGCCGGCACGTCCTGCCACCACGAGTCGATCCGGAGTTTGCGCAACATCACTGTCCCCTCGGCAGGCAGTCTGAGCGCCCAGACGCCGCCGGTGGCCACCGTCAACACCACGACCACGCGCGGCGCACGGGAAAGCTCGAACACCTGCAGCTCGGCCACCTTTCCCTGCCCAATCCGAGGCTCCTCCGAGCCCTCATAAGGAAAGGTCTCGGCTAGGGCGATCCACCGTGGCTCAGGCGCGAGGTTCTGCACGGTCACGTCCAGCAGATGCGTCTTGAGCGGAGGTTTGCCCCATGCAATTCCCCGCGGGACGGCTTCGACGCGCACCCGTGCGTCCCCCTGGGGCGCAGCGGACTGGGATTGCGCGGCAGCGGGCGTGTTTGGCGATTGCGGCGCCCCTAGCTCTAGCATCGGCCCTGGTGGCGCCTGGGACGCCAGGGGTGCCTGGGGCGTCTGTGGACCTGCCGCCATGGGATCGGTCCCGCAGCTCGGCAGCAGCAATAAGGCGATGAGGGCCGCCGCGGCCCGTTGCACAGAGTTGTACCGTCCCACCAGCGCGACCCACACCGCCATGATTTCAGGGACGGGCCTATCAGGGACGGGCCCAGTGTCGCCGGCGCCTACGACCCAGCGCCAGGGCGAGCAATCCCAAGAGGAACGGCAAGCGGACGTCCTCGGTGGACCGGCCGGTCACTCGACAGCCGCACCCGCCCGAATCATCAGTGTCGTCAGGGTCATCAGGGTCGATCCCCGCCCCACCGGCGCCGCTGGCACCGCCCGCCCCACCAGCGCCACCAACCCCAGCTAGACTAGTGCGACAGATCTCCACCTCCTCGGGGCTGCCGATGCAGAGTGCGGGCCGACGGGAGTCACCCTCTTGGAGGGTGTTGATCACCGCCACCACGAGCAGGTCGGCACCGGACGTGTCCACCGTCTCGGACCCTGCAGCCAGGTCAGTCAGCTGAAGGAACGGGTCGTAGGATGTGCCGCGTCTCACCGCGAGTAGCGTGAAGATCCCTTCGGTGTCTGCCGGATCGCCATCAGGCGAGAACACCGCCGCGGTCATGGCCGCACGACTGTCAGGGAACAACCCGTAGTACTGGGTCGAAGCGGAGAAGACGCGCATCTTCTCATCGACGTAGGGCGTCGCCGCGGGCTCGATCGCCACCAGCGGGTAGTCGTCCCCGTTGGCATAAGATCGCGCCGGGTCGGCGTAGTCGTCGGTCAGCAGGTTGTAGCTGGCAAATTCGACGAAGCCTGCAGCGAAGCTGCTGGCTTCAGCATCACTCAACAGCGCATCCAACTCGTCGAACCAAACGGGATCGGCGATGCCATTGGCACCGTTTTCGCAGCGCTCCCAAAGGTCGAGGACCATGCCCGCCCCAAACCGCTCTTCGAGGAATTGGAAGAAGATGGCGGTGCCATAGCTGAACGGATCCACCGGCCCGGGCATGGGCTCGTCGAGCGAGCGATCCGGGTTGTCGAGATAGCCGTCGATGAAATACTCGAAGTCCGGCAAGGAGCCATCGAAGGACTCGGTGGCCCAGACCGCCGTGCCCTCGGCCATGACGCTGCCCTGCTCGGTATCGTAGGCAGCCTGGACGGCGTGGAAGAACTCGTGGGATCCGAGGATTCGGTTCGCCATCGTCGTCGTGGGATAGCCATAGCCGACGAAATCGTTCTCCTGCACCATGTAGCCAGCGCAGATCTCTCCGGTACAGCTATCGTTCTGGTAGTTGCCGTCACCCATGCCGTTGAAGTCGACGAGATAGACGTCGAAACGGCCATCCCCGCCGTTGTCACTGATGTTCTCGTCGGACACAGGCGCCCGGAACCCGAGCGTGCCTTGGTAATGGGCGAGCACCTCGTCGTAGACGTCAGCCACGTTTTCGACGAAATCGGGCACCGAATTGCTGTTCTCATCGGCGCTCGGAACGGCATTGACCCCGTCGGTCGTGTAATGGACTAGGAAATTGCCCCCCGTCGAGCCATGGGTCACCACGACATCGCCTGGCTCGAAGTTGAACAGCAAGGTGTTGCCCGGCGTGTCGGGCCGCACCAGGGCCTCCTCCCAAGGGCTGGGAAGGGTGGGCACGTCAGCGCCGTCGCTGCCGCAACCAGTGAATGCGGCACTGAGCAGCGCCACAGCGACGATAGAATACCGGCGCCTCATTGGACGAATGCCCAACGCATGCGGATGTTGGCTGAGCCGGATGGGTTCACGCTTACCGATCCGGTGGTGTCGCACTCCTCCTGCGCCCCGTTGGTGTAGTCGTAGTAGTTGGTCACCAGCAGCTTGACCTGACGGCCGTCGGCGAGGGAGAGCACGAAGAGGGCGTCGGTCATGGCGACGCAACCGGTGTAGCTCCAGTAGTCGGACAGCAGCGTGTCCGCTGTGCCGAGCCCGGTGCCGTCGTCGATCATCGTGCAGTTCTCGGTGAAGTACACGTCCGGGCTGAAGGTGAGCCCAGCGGGCACGACGGTGAAGTCATCGTAGGCTGGCGCATTCGGGACGACGGCCCCCGCAACGCAGGAGGGTCCCGAGTTGCCACTGTTGATGCGCGCCATGTTGCGCCGGAAGGCGATGTCCCAGTCCATTGTGTCGAGGGAATCCTCATCGGAGATCGTCACCTTCTCCAGCCCGTTGTCGGCGAACTTGCCAT
>JAUVCD010000521.1 GCA_030590865.1 Myxococcales bacterium
GTCAACTCGCTGTGGCACTTGGGGATCCCTCATAGACTGGGCTGGGGGCTCGGTGTGGGCGCTGCGGCCATCGGCATCGTCCTGTCGGCATGGCTGACCATGGTCCTGATGGTGATCTTCGGGCCTCCCCTAGGGCGGTGGACTGAACGCTGGCGTGGGGATCCGAGAGCAGCCGGTGCCAGCGCAGGGTGGACGACCGCCGGCGTCATTGGCCTGACCGGCGTCACCTACGCCACAGTCTTCTCGTGCCAGGCGATCGACAGCTCATCTGATGTCATGCCCGTCGCGGTGCCCTTATCGGTCGCCGGCTTTGCGGCCACCTGGACGGCCATTCGGGCGCCCTTCGAGAGCGCTGTGATCGGGCTGCCTGATCCTTCGAGGCGGTCCCTGCTGCTGCCTGGAGCCAGCTTAGTCTGCGCACTCTCTTGCATCGGTGTCCTGCTGGTTGCCGCGCTTCCCATTCTCGCGCAGCTCGAGCTACGCCCATGGGTGTCCTGGACCAGCGTGGCCGGTGCGGCGGTTCTGGGGATCTGCATCCCGCCCCGCCCTCGCCGGCGGGCGCTACGCGTCACCGCGCAATCGTTCCGCCGGTTGGCGTTGGTGCTGTGGCTCGTCAGCCTCGTCCTGATCGGCGGTTCGTTAACCGGACCCATGTCCTCACGCCTCGACTTGGCGCTGGAGCTGCGCGCCACATCCACGTCCTATCTGACACGCGCGCTTCGCTCCAGCGGTCAGAACCGTATGCGTCCGGCCGAGCCACCGGCCGATCGTTCGGCGGTGTGCCGCCCTGGCGACAGGCCCCCTACCCTCGAAGACATTCGAGGCCGATCGGCCAATGTCGACATCATCTTCATCACCGTCGACGCCCTACGGTGGGATCACATGAGCCTCTCCGGCTATGGACGCAAGACCACCCCGCAGATTGATCGACACGCCTCGGATGCGGTGATCTTCGAGCAAGCCTATGCACTCGCCGGGACCACGCGGCAGACGTTCCGGGGATTGCTCACTGGCGTCTATGCGTCATTGATTCACGAGGTGCGCAGCCAAAACTCCAATTGGGGGTTCGGCTTCACCGACGCACAGGTGACCCTCGCCGAGATGCTGCGCCACGCCGGTCACGAGACGATCGCCTATTCCACCCAAGAGCATCTCATCAGCGCCGAGGCTGGCGCCCTGGACGGATTCTCCGAGATAGACGAGAGCGCCCGCCCCATCCAGCAGGACCTGGGGTACTCGGATGATTACATGCTCGGCAAAATCATCGACCGGCTCTCGCGCCCCGATGGTGGAACAGGGCGTTTCGTCTGGACGCACCTGATGGCAACCCACCACCCCTATCCTGGGGGCCCTGAGCCTGTGAACTATGGTGACAAGCCCGTCGATCATTATGACCGGGCAATTCATTTCGTCGATCGGGAGATTGGCCGGGTGCTCGATCTGGCCCGCGCGCCCGGACGGGCGGATCGAACCTGGGTCATCGTGACGGCCGATCACGGCGAGGGCTTCATGGAACACGGCCATCTGGGGCATGGCTCCGAGGTGTATCAAGAGCACATTCATGTCCCGATGATCATCTGGGGTCCGGGCGTGGAGGCGAGACGACTGTCCACGCCCATCTCCCAAATCCATCTGGTCCGGACGATACTCGAAATGGCCGGGATCGCCGCCCCGCCCGCATTGTGCGGAACGAGCCTACTGCCGGCCCTGCGAGGCGATCCACCACCCGAGCAAGCCATCTACGTCGAGACCATTCCCGACTTCGGCCGCTCTGACTTCCGTGCGGTCTTGATCCGCGGGCCCATCAAGACCGTCATCCGGCCGCACTCGGGTGTCCGGGAGCTGTATGATTTAGACGCCGATCCCGGCGAAAAGCACAACCTGGTGGACGAGCGGCCCGAGCTGCTGCGAGAAGAGCTAGCGGAGCTGCGCCGCTTCCACCTCCGTCACGGCTTGGAGCCCAAGGCCTACGGCCTATGACTGTGAATGACGGTGGCCTGCGCGACTTCACGGTGACACAGCGCGTCTCCGATGCCTGCGTTGCGATCGGTTGCTGTGCTCTTGCTATCGTCGCCTTAGACGGCTGGCTGTTCCGTCCATCCTCGGCGCCGGTGTGGCCGAGCATCAGGACCGCCACGGCAACGATCTTCCCCTTCGCGCTGATTGCGGCGCTCATCTCGCTGACCTTCGCAGCCTGCCTCGTGAGGCTCGAAGGAGCTCGAGTCGAGCTTCGCAAAGATCCCGCCAAGGTCGGCCCGAGGTTGCTCACTGCAGTCCTCGCCATTTCACTGCTCGCCACCGGTGCCTACGGGGCCAGCCGGCTCGTGGAAGTGGCTTTCTCGTCCTCGGTGGTCCGCCGCGTCGGCATCAGCTTGAGTGTAGGCGGGCTAGCCGTCCTGCTCCTCGCAGTCCACGACCGAGCGGTCAGCGGCGCTAAGCGCCTCTTGGGTAACGAGCACCCAGATCGACGCGCAGGCGCGGTCGCTGCAAGCGTTCTCCTCCCCTTGGGCGGGCTGTGGCTGTGGCTCACTCGTCCGCTCTGGGCCGCACTCGACTGGCGGCTTGCCTCTGCTATCGCCTTGCTGCTCCTCCTGGGCCTATGGGGCGCATGGCGCGTCCCCTGGTCCCGTGCCAGATCTCGCTCGCCGCGACGGTCACGAGCAATAGCCATCGTCGCCGCCGGCTATTGGCTGGTCATGGCGGCGACCACCGCTCTAGTGCACCTCGACTGACGCCCATGGCGCGTCGATGTTCAACGGGGCCGGCAGTATCCCCTCACGTAGTAGGCGTCGTGGAACTGGTCCTCGACGGTCCCGCTGCGCAGCTCGAATACCTTCTCGTAGCCCAGCTCGGCCATCAGCGGAACGAAGACGCGGGAGAATGAACGGTCCCGCGCCCAGCGTCGACGACGCGTTCGCTGGTCGTCAGCATGAAAGAAGCACCGCGTTTCGCCAGCCAAGGCTTGCACCTTCTCCTTGACGAAGGCGGCGCGGAGCCGCTTCGCTCCGGCCGCACCTGCATTCAAGCCTGCTGGTGGGGGGTAGCCTCCCGAGAGGATCACAAGACTGGCGTCGTGTCGCGCCGGATAGGCCAGCATCTGGCCATAGAAGCCCGTGCGAAAGAAGATCGCCTTCTTACCCTCGACCCGGCTGATCGCTGCGGCCAAGGTCCGCCAGCCGGTCGCTGGCAACGGCTGCCGTAGGAAGGCCACGAAGCCCGGTACGAGCCAGACTGCCGACAACACCAGGCATCCCATCAGCGTCGCCTGCAGCCCCTTGGCCTTGCGGACAGACAGGTATTGAACGCCGATCGCCACCATGAGCAACAACGCCGGATAGACTGGCGCCCAATAGCGCGGATAGGCGAGCCGTTGGTCGTGGAGCATGATCTCCACGAAAGGTATCTGCCCGATGATGAGGATCAGCCAGAATATGCTCGCCCTGGTGCGGTCACGGACGACTGCGTAGATGATCAGCGCCAGGGGCAAAGGCGACCAGGGCTCGGCAAGCAGAAAGGTGAAGGCTCGTTGATAGGGCTCGAGGGCGAGGACTGGCCCAATCCGGTCGCCCCAGGTGCTCGAGAGGTCGGCAGCGGCGCCGGGAACGAGCAGCAGGTACGGAAGATAGGCTATCGCCACCAGCCCGAACACCAGCGCTAGGAGTCTCGTCTGCCGGTAGGCGGTGTCCACACCACGTTGCCGGACTCGAGACCCGAAGAGGTAAACCACGTAGCCACCGTGGACCGCAATGGTCCAAGCGTTGAACGCCAACGAGTGGGCCATGAGGGCCGCGCTCAATCCGTAAACGCAGACGAGACGCCAAGGTGCGGCGGTCCGGCCAGCCTGGAGCAACAAGACGGATGACACGAAGGCCAACAACGCGCCAAGGGCATAGGGGCGAAGCTCTTGTGATAGATACAGGGTGAACGGGTGGAAGATGAACAACACGCAGAAGACGACCCGCGTGACGATACTCAGCTGATTGACGGCGAGCAGGACGAAGTAGACGAGCAGCAAGCAGAGCAGCCAGGATAGTCCACGCAGCACGGCTGGCTCGCTGCTCACCATGCTCCAGTAATGGAGCATGATGTAGTAGAGCGATGGCTGGGAATGGAACTCGGTGGGCAGCCACAGCACCGTCTCGAGAGGGTATTGCGCCACCATGTAGGTCGACGCCTCGTCCAACCACAGGTCGCTGTGACTGATGTTCGTTCCGTTGCGGAAGAGGTGGACCAGGGTCAGCACGACCGCAAACAGCCCGAGGACGGTCCACGCGACCGGCGCCCGGGGATGAAGCTCTAACAAGCGCCTCCGCAGCGTCCAATTCTCAGCGCAGCCTAACGACATAGGGTCACCTCTTGTCGGCGCGCAAATGGATGTAGCTCCAGGCCCAGGTCGGGACCAGCCGCTCGGCGAGCCGTTCGGTGGCATCAATCAAAGAACGCACTAGCGCACGCTCACCGAGTGCCGGACGCCCAAGGGTCGGATGGTACATCAGTCGGTGGATGGGAAACGGCTGGTAGCGGTTGCATTGCCGCACCTCGAAGTCGCGGCCGAGCAGACGGGACAGATAGGTGGCGGTGGAGCGCAGCTCCCCACGCTCAGCGGCAATGGCCAGCCCGTGGGCGGCGATGAGCGGATTGTAGCGACAGGGCTCGAGCACGTCGACGCGACCCCCTGGCTCGAGCACCCGCCAAGCCTCGCGCAGGAACGCCGCGGGCTCGTCGAGGTGATGAATGAGATCGCGGACGATCAGCTGATCGAAGCTGCCGTCCTCGAAGGGGAGCTCCTCAACCGAAGCGGCCACGAATCTGCAAGCGGGCAGCTGCTTGCGCGCGAAGGCCAGCTTGGGCTCGAACAAATCGACACCCACGGCGCCTTCCGGTCCGCCTAGGTGCGCTAGCGTTGCGCCCTCGCCGCATCCTAGATCGGCAATGCGCTGGCCGAGGGGCTCGAAAGCGCTGCGCACCAGCTCCCGTTCCCGCTCCCCTACGCAACGATGGGTCGTCTGCCAAGCGAAGTGCTCTGGCTCAGCCTCGCCGAAGGCGCCCTCGAGGTGATCGCGCAAGGCCACAGAGCTGTCCTCCGCCCTCAGAGCCCCATGCGCAGCTTCTTGAAGCCGAAGGTGGTCATCTTCAGCAGCATGAAGCCATGACGGAAGCGGCTGATCTTGGTGTCACCGTAGACGCGGTCGCGATAGCGAACCGGCAGATCCACGATCTTCAGGTTGAGCCTGCCGGCACCAAACAGCAGGTCGAAGTCGCCGAAGGGATCGAAGTCGCCGAAGAAGTAGCGGTGGGCGGCGATGCGCTCGTAGTCGCGGCGGTAGAGCACCTTGGTGCCACAGAGCGAGTCTTTGATCGGCTGCTCGAGCAGCCAGGACAAAGCCACCGAGAAGAACTTGTTGCCCAGCAGATTCAGAAAGCGCATCGCTTCGCCTTCCATCGGGTAGACGAGGCGCACGCCATTGACGAACTCGCCCTTGCCGGTGACGAGCGCCCGGTAGAACTTCGGGAGGTCCTCAGGCGGCACGGTCAGGTCCGAGTCGAGGATCATCAGGATGTCGTTGTTCGCTGCGGCAAAACCCTTGCGCACCGCATCGCCCTTGCCCGTGCCGTCCTGATCGACGAGCTTCAGCTTCAGGGGGCCGTCGTAGCCCTCCATGAGGGTCACGATCTGCTCGCGCGTGCCGTCGTCCGAGTGGCCGTCCACGAAGATCAGCTCGGTGCCGCACCCCATGACCGGAGTGCGTCTCACAGCCTCGGGAATGTTGCCCCGTTCGTTCTTGCATGGGCAGATCACAGACACGCTGCGTTCGTGGTCCAACGGCCGCAGAGGCAGGGGCCGCGCCACGAAATAGTCGACCAGCGAGACCTCACGCAACAAGGGCAGCTTGGCACCGATGCGGTTGGCCAGTTTCGACACCAGTGGTATCGAAACGGGGAGCAGGATGTCGGTACCATCCCGCACCACCTCGAAGTCCGCCAGCCGTAGCAAATTGTCGATGTCGCTCATCGAGAGCCAGTTTTGATTGGGCCACGGAGTCTTCAGGTTGACCCGCTCGGCGAGCTTGAGCAGCGGCTCCCACACGAAGTTGTAGTAAGTCACCACCAGCCGACCATCTTCGGTCAGTAGCGGACGAAGCCGCTCCAGGGCGCTCTGGATGTCGCCCAGATGTCCGAGAACGTCGCTCATCACGACGACGTCGAAGGGGCCCTCTGGGAGAGCGTCCTGCTCTACATCGACGACCTGTAGATCGAGGCTCGGGTGGCGCTCCCGGGCAAGCTCTATCATGCGCCGCGACACGTCGATGCCGACCGCTTCGCTGGTATCGAGCGAGGCGAGCAGGTCCCCAAGACCGCAGCCCACCTCGAGCACCCGACTGCCGGGCATCACGAGCGACCCCACCAAAGCCCGCAGCTGCTCGGAGTAATAGTGGTGCTGACGAATGCGGCGCACCCGCCACTCGGCGAGCACGTCATAGCGCGCGACCTTCTCGGCCATGCGCTGACGCTCACGGCGCTCGAAGTCGCCTAACGATGAGCCTTCGGGAGCCGACGAGACTTGGCTCACACCCGCACCCTCACCCGCCGCCCCGGTCGCCGTGGTGCTCACGCGCTGGGGCTACCATAGCTCTCCACGTGCAACCAGCACGATTCCCAGCAGAATCGAGGCAATCCCGACCACCCGCATGGGTGGTAGCTTCTCGTTCCACAGCAGGTGAGCGATGATCGGCACGGCGGCGACTACGATGCCCGAAATGGGGTGCGCGACGGTCAGGGGGATCTTGCGCAGCGCCAGTACCCACAGGATCATGCTGACCCCCAGCGCGCCAACGCCGCCTAGAAACCAGAGCGACAGAAACGCACGGGTCGCCTCGCTAGCAGCGCTCCGCAGCGCAGATTGCTTGAGCAACAGTTGACCGGTCGCGTTGAACACGACGGCCACGGCGAGATACGAGTAGTGAATAGGCACG
>JAUVCD010000938.1 GCA_030590865.1 Myxococcales bacterium
GGCCGCCCTGGGACATCCACAACAGATCGATGTCGATCCGCCGGGGGCCCCACCGGATCGCATCCGGCCGCCGGCGGCCTAACCTCCGCTCGATGTCGAGCGCCTGTTCCAGCAGCTCGATCGGGGCCAGCCGAGTCCGCACCGAGAGGGCAGCGTTGAAGTAGTCGGGTTGAGGGGGGCCGCCAGCGGGCGCGGTCTGGTACACAGATGAGCGTCCTGCGAGTTGCAGGCCGCAAAGCTCGCTCAGCGCCTCGGTCGCCGCGACCATGGTGGTCAGACGGTCGCCGAGGTTAGCGCCCAAGCCCAGCACCACCAGCTGGGTTTCATTGCTTTCATCGGCTTCTGGGCGGGGGAGCATGGCGTGCTTTGGCCACGGCGCGATGCCGTTTGAGCCGAAATAGCGCGCCGCTGCCGGCGAAGCTAGCGGCCTGGACTCGGTGTCGCTGGCGGAATGGTGGCCCGGGTCGACACCGTGCCCTATGTTCACCCCGTGGCACGTCGGACAACCAGCTTGCTGGCGCCGGTGGCGCTCTTGGGCCTCGCGGTCGGGCTGACCGCCTACGGAGCGAGTTGCGCTGCTGCGCCCGGCCCGACCAGCTTGCCCGAGCTCAACAAGATCGTCCCCACGCTTCCTGAGCCTGACCCGATCCCAGTCGTGGAGCCGCCGGCCGAGCCGGGACCTTTCAGCGGTACCGTAGCCGAAGCGCTCGATGTGGGGTGCACGACCACCATCATCAAGGGCCTGTCTGAACAGATCATCGCCGAGGGCAATTGCATGTTCCCTGGCTCTTACGCCAAGCTGCCGGCCCTCGATAACGTGACCCTGGACGATGCGGTCTTTCCCTATCTGCGCCTAGGCGCTCGGGACGCTTTGGTCGATGCCCTCGAGGCAGAACCGAAGCGCAAGATGAAGATCAACTCGATGTTGCGTACCGTGGCTCAGCAGTACCTGCTCCATGACTGGTACAAGCGCGGTCGTTGCGGCGTCAAACTGGCAGCGCTCCCTGGCAAGAGCAACCATCAGACTGGCCTGGCCATCGATATCAGCAAGCCTGGCAGCTGGCGCCGTACCTTGAAGCGACATGGCTACCGGTGGTTTGGCAAGCGGGACCAGTGGCACTTCGACTACGTCGACGGTGATGCTCACGCGCCCAAGGGGCTGGACGTCGAGGCGTTCCAACGGTTGTGGAATCGTAACCACCCCGACGAGCCCATCGGATCGGACGGCGACTGGGGTGATGCGACCAAGGAGGCCATGCGGCGGGCCCCGGCGGGCGGCTTCCCCAAAGGAGCGCGCTGCGAGGTCAAGGACGTCGCTCCGCCGGACGCTAGCGCCGATTGAGGATCGCCAGCCCGACCCTCACGGGTCTCTACTGATGGTCTTTCGGGAGCCATTTCCGTCGCCGCTTCACTCGTGTATTCCTGGCCGCGATGAAAACCTACGACGCCATCGTGATCGGCTCTGGACCAGGCGGCTACCCCTGCGCCATCCGCTTGGGCCAGCTGAAACAGAAGACCCTCTGCATCGAGAAGGACAAGCCTGGCGGTGTGTGTCTGAACTGGGGCTGCATTCCTTCGAAGGCTTTGATCCACGCGTCCCACCAGTTCGAAAAAGCGACTGAAGGCGCCGAGGTCGGCGTCAACGTGGGTGACGTCAGCTTCGATGTCGACGCCATGCAGGATTGGAAGGATGGCATCGTCACCAAGCTCAATAAGGGAGTCCGTGCGCTCCTCAAGGGTGCTGGAGTCGACTACCAGGCCGGCGCGGCCAAGCTGACCGGCCCGGATACCGTTGAGGTCACCGGTAGCGACGGGTCGACCGAGACGTTTCGAGCTGAAAAGGGGATTGTGATTGCCACCGGCGCCGCTCCCATCAATCTGCCGACCTTCAAGCCCGATGGAAAGCGCGTCATCGGTGCCAAAGAGGCGCTCAGCCTTCGGGAGGTGCCCAAGCGTTTGATGGTGATCGGTGGGGGCGCCATCGGGGTCGAGCTCGGCACCGTCTACCAGAAGCTCGGTAGCGAGCTCACCTTGGTCGAGGCGCTGCCTGACTTGCTGACCGGCGTGGAGAGTCAGTGCGTGCGCCTGGTCGAGCGGAAGATCAAGAAGCACGGCGGCAAGATCCTCAAGAAGACCTTTGCCAAGGGCTATGAGCAGAAGGCTGACGGATCGTTGGAGGTCACCCTCGACAAGGGTGGCGATCTGCAGACGGTCAACGTCGACGTTGTCTTGGTGGCCATCGGCATGCGCTCCAGCACCGCTGAGCTGGGGCTCGAGAGTGCCGCCGTGGCGCTGGACGAGCGGGGCTTCGTGACCATCGACGAGCGCGGTCGCACCAACGTGGAGACCATTTACGCGATTGGCGACGTGACCGGTCCGCCGCTCTTGGCCCACCGGGCCAGCACCCAAGGCGAGGCAGTGGCGGAGATCATCGCCGGTCACGACGTAACCATTGATTTGTCGGTGATGGCTGCGGTCGTTTTCTCGGATCCCGAGATAGCCGGTGTTGGGCTGACTGAGCAGTCCGCCAAGGACCAGGAAATGGACGTCAAGATCGGCAAGTTCCCGTTCATGGCTTTGGGCAAGGCCATGGCGATGCGGGAGACCGACGGGTTCGTCAAGATCATCGCCGACGCCAAGACCGATCGGGTGCTGGGCGTGCACATCGTGGGTCCTGAGGCCGGCGCTATGATCAGCGAGGCGGCGCTCACCATCAAGTTGGGGGCGACCACCGCTGACGTGGCCGACACCATTCATCCCCACCCGACCCTTGGCGAGGCCTATATGGAAGCGGCTGCCAACGCCCTCGGGCGGGCGATTCACATTCCGAATCGCTAGTCCCTA
>JAUVCD010000730.1 GCA_030590865.1 Myxococcales bacterium
ACAGAGCTGCGCCGCAAGCTCGCAGTCAAGGTCGACGGGCTCACGGCGCTAATGCGGGAGATCGGGGAGCTCGGCGAGCTCGAGCGCGGCCGGGCGGAGCGCGAGGCCTTCCTTCGGTACCAACTCGACGCCATCTGCGAGCTAGCCCCGCAACCTGGCGAGCTGGACGAGCTGGCCGGCGAGCGCAACCGGTTGAGACATGCGGATCGGCTTGGTGAGATGACCACGAGAGCTGCATGTCAATTGGACGAAACGGAGGGGGCGCTGTGTGACGAGCTTGGGAAGGTGGTTTCCGATCTGTCCGCCGCCGCCAAGCTGGACGACGATCTGCAGGGAGCCGCCGACGCACTCGACGATTGTTGGTCGCGACTGGGAGAGGTAGCCCGCGAGGTGGCGCGCTACGCCGAACGTTTGGAAGCCGATCCGGCGCGCCTGGACGAGGTACAGGACCGCATCTTCAAGCTCGAGGGTTTGGTTCGGCAGCATGGCCCCACGATTGACGACGTCCTCGAGGCGCAGCGCCGCATCGAAGGCGAGATCGAGCAGCTGCGGTCCGCCCAAAGCCAGTTGCCCGTCCTGTCTGCACGCCGCGATGAGCTGCTCGACCAGGCCGGCAAGCTCGCCCGCCGCCTTTCAAAGCGCCGCCACAAAGCAGCCCGCCAATTCGGTGCCGCCATTTCCCGCGAGCTGAGCGAGCTCGGCATGGGAAAGGCGCGAGTCTTGGTGGAGGTAACGCCAGCTACCAGTGGCGGGTCGTCCCCAGCAGGTCAGCCCCACAGTGGTGCCGCGCTCCGAGTCGACGATGCAGCGCTCGGACGGGACGGAATCGACCGAGTGCAATTTCTGATCGCACCGAACCGCGGCATGGTCCCGCGACCGCTCAAACGTATCGCCTCAGGCGGTGAGCTGTCCCGAGCGCTCTTGGCCTTGAAACGAGCGCTCGGCGCAGGCGCGGAACGGGAGCTCAATGCCCCGAGCTCGGTTGGACGCAGCAAAGGCGCTGGCACTGTACGGGCCGCCGGAGTGCAGGTCTTCGACGAGGTCGACGCCGGCATCGGGGGGAGCACTGCCGACAAGATCGGGCGCGCCATCGCCAGCATCTCGGCCCACCGCCAGGTGCTCTGCATCACTCACCTGGCGTCCATCGCCGCCTATGGTGAAGCCCATTTCGCCATCGAAAAACGAGACGACGGCCGCTGCGTGCGAAGTGAGCTGATTCGCGTGGAGGGCCCTCAGCGGGTGGCAGAGCTTGCTCGAATGCTGACCGGCGATAGCGCCACCGCGGCGAGCACCCGTGCCGCCCAAGAGCTGCTGAGCAACGCGAGCGCCCTGCCGGCTGCGGCCGAACTGCTGGCCACCGGCTGATAGCGGCGCCGCCGCTTTGTCGGTAGGCTGAGCACACGCGCTGCCACGGGGATCGACGGGATGTCACCAGCTGACGAACAACTTCTGGGTGGAGGTCGGTTCAAGCTCACTCGGCAACTCGGCATGGGCAGCTTCGGCGTGGTTTATGATGCCCACGACCTTGAGCGCGACGAGCGGGTCGCGCTCAAGCTGCTCCATCACCTGGAGCCGACTGCGCTCTCCCGCTTCAAGCGCGAATTTCGCGCGCTCACCAATCTGCGGCACCGTCACCTCGTAGAGCTCTATGAGCTCTTCGCCGACGGCAATCAGTGGTTCTTCACTATGGGGCTTGTCGAGGGCTACTCGCTATCGGAGCACCTCGCCAAACGCGGTATCCCTCATGAACGGACCACCAGCCAAGTCCACGCCGAGGGGGCACTCGCACGAGCCCTCATGAGCACCGTAGACTCGGAGGATGAGCCCAACGAGGCCCCCGACCAGGCTCACGCTCAAACCCTCGTTGCGGAGCTCGGTCACGACCCTCTTCATCCCTCAGGGCAATCACTCTCACGCGCCTTTCTGTCCGAGCTGCGCCGAGTGATGTCACAGCTCTGTGCTGGTGTCGCCGCACTCCACCAGGAAGGGAAGCTGCACCGTGATCTCAAGCCCTCCAACGTCCGAGTTGCAACCAACGGCGACGTCAAGATCCTCGACTTTGGACTCGTTACCGAGCAACTGCACCAGACCGATGGGCGGGTTGGAACTCCGCTCTACATGTCCCCCGAACAAGCCCTGGCCACGACCGCGCTGACACCGGCAAGCGACTGGTATTCGGTGGGCGTCATGCTCTATGAGGCCCTCGCCGGAGATCCACCCTTCACCAGTATCCCGAGCCTCCTGGCGCTGCTGCAGGCCAAGCAAAGGCGCGATCCTCAGGCGCCCTCCGAGCTCGTCGAGGGAGTGCCCCCGGAGCTCGAGCGGCTCTGTATGAGCCTGCTACAGCGTGAGCCTGACGCGCGGCCTGGCTTGGCTGCCATTATCGAGACTCTCGCCAGTGAGGTCTGTCCTCAGAGTGACGCCGACCGGGCCGAGGTCGCAGCGAGCCCCACGGCTCGTCAGCGATTGGCATTTGTGGGGCGCCAGCGCGAGATGAGAGCTCTACACGACGCCATGGCTGAGATCGGCTCGGCCAAGAGCTCGGACGTCTGTCTCGTGCATGGGGTCTCGGGTGTGGGCAAGAGCACGCTGCTCGAACACTTCGTCGCCACCCTCGACAGCGAAGACGTGCTCGCCTTCTCGGGAGCGAGCTATCCGCAGGAATCGGTCCCCTACAAGGCGTGGGACATGGCTGTAGACCTCCTCAGCCTGCACCTCAGACGCCTCCCAATGATTGCGCAAGCCGGTCTTACCCCGAGGTTTGCAGGAGCGCTGAGGCGGCTCTTTCCGGTGCTCGCTCAGGTGAGGGCCTTCAGGGAGGCACCGGATGAGGAGGAGGGCCTCGACGCCCGTGAGATCCGGCGAAGAGGCTTCGCCGCCTTCAAGGAGCTGCTGGCCCGCCTGTCCGATCAACACCAGCTGGTCATCGTGCTCGATGACTTGCAGTGGAGCGACATGGACAGCATCGAGCTGCTCGGCGAGCTAATCAGAGGTGCGGACGCGCCACGCTTGCTGCTGCTCGGCAGCTTTCGCAGCGATGAGCAAGCGAGCAGCCCGGCCCTCCAGAGCCTGCTCGATCTACATACCGAGATTGTAGGGCTCCTCCCTCCTCGGCTGATCCCTTTGCCCCCCCTTTCGCCAGCCGAAGCCACTGCCCTCGCGACCGAGCTCATGGGTGGTACCGCCGCTGCCCAAGAGCAACTCGACGTCATCGTGCGCGAGTCCGGAGGCAACCCGATCTTCGTCGCCGAGTTGAGCCACGCGGCAGGCCTCGCAGAAGAGCACGACTCGGCCATCGACTTCGACACCGTCGTCCGCCAACGTATCGCGGCCCTTCCGCGACAGGCCCATGCCATCCTCGAGGTCGTCGCCGTGGCCGGAGAGTCGATCCGGCCGGATCTGGCCGCCAGCGTCGCCGGACTATCGAGCACCCCCAACATCATCCGGCACTTGCTCGTCGAGAACCTGCTGCGGATCCGCAGTACGATTGCTGGCCAGCAGATCGATGTGTACCACGCTCGCATCAAGGACAGTCTGCTGGGCGAGCTCACGACGAGCCACACGCGCGAGCTACACGGGAAGCTGGCTCAAGCTCTCGAGCAAGAGAAAGCCGTCGACTCCGAACGGCTCGCCGGGCACCTCTTCGCTGCAGGAGAAGAGGAGCAGGGGTGGACTCACCTCCGCAGAGCTGCCGCAGAGGCAGCGGAGGCGCTCGCCTTCGATCGAGCCATTCGTCTTTACCGCAAGCTGTTGGAAAGAGCAGGTACGGACCCACAAGAGTCGAGCGACATTCACCGGTCGCTGGCCTCTGCGCTCGCCAACGCGGGGCGCTATGAAGAAGCTGTCCGAGCCTTCGATGTGGTCTTGCCCGAGGGGCGGGACACCCGACGCAAGGGCGAGCTGGCCATCGGGCTGACGGTGCTGTGGTGCCTCACTGTCCTGTTCTACCGCCTGTACATCCACAAGGGGCGGCGACGCCCAGCAGCTGCCGAAGCCGCCCAGCTCGATCTCCAGTACCAGAAGACCGTCTCCCTGATCTATGTCGATCCGCTGCGAATGTTCCTCGAGTCGCTGAGACTCCAAAAGGAACTTGCGCGGTTCCCTGTGCGGAGCACACCCAACGGGATCGAGATATGGTCCTTCGTCGCCGGAGTGCTCGCTTTTTCCGGGCTCTCATTCGCTCTCTCCCGCCGAATCCTGGATCGCTGCAACGCTGTCCTGGATGGGAAGGGCGATGATGAGCAACTCTCTTGCCAGTTTTCCGATTTGATACTGAAATTCGCAATGGGGGACTGGTCTCTGATCGCCCCTCTCGATGAGGATCTCCTCGAGCGCAATCTCGACCACGGGCGCTTCTGGCACGTGTCCAGCTATGTTCTCTATCATGCCCTTTTACACCTCGGCAGGGGCGACCTCGACGAGACCAAGAGGCTCATCGGCACGCGCCACATGATTGCCG
>JAUVCD010000693.1 GCA_030590865.1 Myxococcales bacterium
GCTTCTACCGTCAGCGGAATTTCGGGCCGAGCTCATTGGGTTGGGAGGGAGCTCGGCCAGCCGCTGTTATCAATGTGCCACTTGTTCCAGCGTGTGCGAGCTGGCGCCTGACGGAGCACCATTCCCCAGGCGCCAGATGCACTTGGCGCAATGGGGGCTGGCCGATCAGCTGGCCGCCGATCCGGCCGTCTGGCTGTGCCACCAATGCAACGATTGCACGGTGCGCTGTCCCCGGGACGCCAAGCCTGGGGACGTCATGCAGGTGGTGCGGGCATTGACCGTGGCGCATTTGTCCACGCCGAAGTTCATGGGCCGTTTGGTGGGCAACGCCAAGACGACCTGGCCGCTGCTGATCGGTCTCCCCATCCTGTTCTGGATTGCAGTGCTCTACGGGGTCCACGGGATGACCATCCCGAAGGCCCCGCTGCTGTACAGCAATTTCGTTCCCTATTGGCTCATCTACGCGGTGTTCTTCTCGGTGACTGGCCTGGTGTGCGTGGTCACGGCGGTGAGCGCGCTGCGGTTCTGGACGTTGTTGAGCACAGGCGGGGAGCGCTCCGGGTCTTTTGTCTCCAACCTCATCCCGGTGCTCATCGAGATCGTCACCCACAAGCGGTTCAACAGTTGCGGGGCTGCGCGGCCGCGAAAGAACGGGCATTTGTTGCTGTTCTGGGGATTTATCGGGGCGGCGACGACCTCCGGCCTCTTGGTGGTTGACCTCTACATCTTGAAATCGCCGATGCCTTTGGCATTGACCCACCCCTTCAAGATCCTAGGTAACGTATCGGCGATTCTGCTGGTGGTCGGCGTCGTGATGTTGATCGCCAATCGGCTCCGCGGCTCTCAGCAGGTGGGCGCTTCCACGGCTTACGACAGTTTCTTCATCTCCGTGGTGGCGCTGGTCGTATTCTCTGGCTGCTTGGTGGAAATCGCTCGCTTGGTCCTCGATCCGACGCTCGCCTGTTACACGTACATCTGGCACCTGGCCATCGTCATGACCTTGTTCGCGACCTTCCCGTACTCCAAGTTCGCCCACTTCCTGTACCGAACGCTGGCGATGGTGCACGAGCGAATGACCACCGAAGGCAGCGAGAAATAGTCCCTAGGGGGCGACCCAACAGACAGGCTCGTCCCGGAGCCAGGTGCGTTGGCGCCGCACGAGCTTGCGGGTGGCGCGAACCACTGCCTCGTGAAGCTGGTCGGCCTGAAGATCACCAGCGAGGTAGTCCTGTACTTGCTGGTAGCCCACTGAGGACATGGCCCGCGCCTCGCCGTAGCCGCGCTCGAGCAGGTCACGCACCTCGTCGATCCAATGGTCGTCGAGCCACTGTCGCGAGCGGAGCGCGATGCGCTCGTCGATCTGCTCCCGGGAGCGCTCGACGCCGAGCAGTCGCGCCTTGTGTCGGACGGTCTGAAACTGGTGCTCGGCATGCCAGGCGGCCTGGGGTTTGCCGGTGAGCTCGTAGACCTCGAGCGCCCGGCTCACCCGCACCAGATCGTTAGGGGCCAGGCGGGCCGCACTGTCTGGGTCCACGCGGCGCAGCTGCTCGTGAAGCGCGGCGCGACCATTCTCTTCGGCGAGCTTGGCGTATCGGGCCCGTAGGGCAGCATCGGCAGGGGCGCTGGGGACTAGCCCCTTGAGCAAGGCCTTGACCCACAGAAAAGTCCCACCGCAGAGGATGGGACAGCGACCGCGTTTGCGCACTTCAGCGATGGCCTGGTCGGCCAGGTTGACGAAACGGGCAGCGTCGAAGGGGTCGAGAGGGTCGACCAGATCGACCAAGTGGTGGGGGACCCGAGCCCGCTCCTCAGCGGTGGGTTTGCCCGATCCGGCGTCGAACAGCCGGTAAATCTGGACGCTGTCGGCCCCCACGATCTCGCCATCGAAGCGCTCGGCGAGGCGCATCGCCAGGGCGGTCTTACCGCTAGCGGTGGGACCGACGACGGTCAGCAGCTCGTCGCTCTCAGGGGGCGCGATGTCGCCGATGGCCGTCATCAGATCTGCTCGCGCCGCGCGAGCTCGCGGTAGTCGATGGTGCTGACGATGACCGAGCCCAGCGGACTGCGGTCGGTCGATCCGGCTTGCGGTAGCGCGACGGTGGCGAGTAGCTCACCCGCCTCGCTCGCTGACATGGCGTTCGTTTCGGCGGCTGCGGTCATGCGGGCCAAGGTTGCGATCAGGCTGTCCCGTTGTGGAGCGTCGAGGGCGCCGTCGGCGGACCCGAGCGCTGCGAGCGCAGCGGCGATGAGCTGCTCTGCTGGGCCGGTGGCCAGCGCTTGGGGGATTGCGTGGGTCGTGATCGATCGAGGGCCGCTGCAACGGAGGTCGAAGCCCAGCAGATCGAGCGCCTCGTCGGCTCGCTGCACCAGCTCAGCCAGCTGGAGCTGTACTTGGACGACTAACGGGAAGAGCAGCCGCTGGGACGGCAGCTTGCCACGGGTCAGGGATCGTCGCATGCCAGTGAGCAGCGCTGCCGCCCGGGCCGGGCGCCGCGCGACGACTACGATTCCACCGGCGTGCTCAGCTAGCAGGTCGCGATCCTGCAGCACCGCGACCAGGCGAAGCGGTCCGCTGGCCGCGGCCTGGTCCGCGGGCTCGGTCAGGTGCTGACTTGCATCGAGGGGTGGGTCTTGGGAGAGGTCGTGACCGGGATCAGGCGAAGGACGGGCGTCGCAAACCGCCATGGCAGTCCCATCGGTGGCCGCTCGGTCGGCGGCGGTCTGGCCCGAGCCTGACCACTGCCAGGGCTCGGGCGCCTCGTTGGCCCGGGGCTTGTCTCCCCAGCGAGCTCGGGTCCGAGTTGTTGACGTGGGCAGGTCGAGGGCAGCGGCGAGCTGCCGGGAGAGCACCGAGTAGACCGCATCGGTGACGGCCCGGGCATGGGCAAAGCGCACCACCGCCTTTTCCGGATGGACGTTGACGTCGACCAGCTCGGGAGGGATGGAGATGAACACCGCGCCCACTGGAAAACGGCCGCGATCGAGCGTCTCTCCGTAGGCGGAGGCAACGGCTCGAGCTAGGGCGCGGTCTTGCACCGCTCGGTCGTTCACGAACAGATGCAATCCCCGGGCGCCGCTGCGAGCTCGCTCGGGGCGGGACAAATAGGCCTGGAGGGAGATGGGGCCACGCTCGCCAGTACAAGGTGCGAGCTCGTAGTCCTTCAGCACGTCGGCCACTCGTTCGGCGCGGCGGTCCATCCGAAGCCAGCTCCGCACCGCACGGCCGTCGCGACGAAGCCCAATCTGTACCCCGGGATTGGCTAACGCCGCGGCCCGAACCACCTCGCCCACCTGGGCCGACTCGGTGGCGAGGGCCCGAAGGAATTTGCGTCGTGCCGGGATGTTGTGGAACAAATCGGCCACCTCGACGGTCGTCCCAGGGGCGCAGCCACACGGGGCGATGCGGCGCTCTCCGTCGCCATCGACGGTGATCTCGGTGCCGGCGTCGTCCTTGGGTCGGCGCGTCTTCAGGCAGAAGCGACTCACCGCGGCGATGCTGGGCAGGGCCTCGCCTCGGAACCCTAGGGTGGTGATGGCCGACAGGTCTTGCACACAGCGAATCTTGCTGGTGGCGTACCGCTCCAGCGCGAGGGTTGCGTCTTGTTCGCTCATCCCGTGGCCATCGTCGATGACCCGGACGAGCTTCACGCCGGCGCTCTCGATTTCGACCTGGACGGTGCGAGCCGCTGCGTCCACGGCGTTCTCCACCAACTCCTTCACGACGCTGGCGGGCCGGGTGACCACTTCGCCGGCAGCGATTTGGTTGGCCAGCGCGGCAGGCAGTTGGACGACCCGGCGCTCTTGGGTGGCAGGGCGCTCAGTCATCCTTGGGTGTCTCGTCGTGTCCTTCGTTCCGCTCCGCCGCCTGCTGCACGGCGGCGAAGAAATCCTTGGTTCGCTGGCGCGTCAGGGCCAGCGCTGCGCCGCCGAACACGGCGATCTCCAGCAGCAACAGGCGAAGAAGCTCACCCCAGTGATAGAGGCTCTGCCAGGTCGGTGCCCCCTGTCCGTCCTCCAGCTCCAGGAGCTGTCCAGGACCATGCTGGGCGATATCTTGGGCGACCGCTTCGGCGACGACGTCACGCACCGGGCTGAGCAGCAGATAGGCCAAGAGGGCGAGGGCCGCATTGGCGGCCACGATCTGGAGGGCTTGGACCCGTGAGCCTCGCCGGCCGGCGATCGCGGCTCCGCTCACGAGGGCCAGTAAGGCGCAGAGCAGCAGCTGCGCTACGCTCAGTGGGAAGGCCCGGTTATGGTGCTCGGCCAAGGCAGCTAGCCTTGCCTTTTCCATCACTAGCGGTAACCGCTCGAGTGGCTCGGTCTGCGTCTCGGTCTGCTCGTGCAGGGCATCGGGTAGTTGTTGCGATCCCCGCAGGAAGTTGATCTCAGCGCACCCTCCAGTCGCGCCGAATACGCCGACGACCCAAGTGAGGCACATGGCCGCCACGAAGGTCCAGGGCCGCAAGCGGCGTGGGGTTTGGGGTGCGCTCACGCCGTTCGTGTAGCACAGGTGGGCCGCCTCTAGGGCCCCCCATTGCACCGTAGCCAGTGCGCAGCAGGCTACATTCCCAACCCGTTCCGTACTACAACGGGGTAGGCCGACCGGGGCCTGTGACCTGTTGACGACACCATGGCAACTAAGCGCAAGACCAAGGCCGGAGGCCCCAAGCCTCCGGGCAAGCGGCGCAGCAAGAAGGCTCCGAGCCCGGCGCCTGTGGAGCTCGAAGGTGACGTGGTAGCGGCTCCTGAGGCCGCCGCCAAGCCGACGGCAACAGACTTGGCGAAGGCCAAAGCCAAAGTGCCGCCCCCACCGAAGAGC
>JAUVCD010000240.1 GCA_030590865.1 Myxococcales bacterium
TGAGGGTGAAGGCAGCGCAGACTGCTGACCATTGCCTTGGCTGGGGAGACGGAACTGAGGCTGCGATCGTGGGCCGCTGTGTTCGAGGCATTGTGGAGATTTCTCTGGTTTCTCCGTAGTTCTGGCCTGAGTTGTGCCACCGGAGTGTGCAGCGAACGAGACCGTGCTTGCGCTGCCCGCCTGAACAGGAACAAAATCTAGTCATGCTGGGACTCGCGCTCAGAAGGCGCTACCTCGAACGGCGCTTCGCCTTGGTGATGAGCTCGGTCATCGTGCTGGCGGCGTGTAGCGACGATTCGGACGGCAACGACACGAGCGGTGCGGCGGGGTCGGGCGGTGCGGCGGGGTCGGGCGGTGCTGGAGCAGGCAGTGAATGCGGCTCGCTCACGCAGTGGGAGCAAAAAATGCTCGACGCACACAACCAGTGGCGCGGCGCTGTAGACCCTCCGGCAGCCCACATGTTCCGCGTGTACTGGGATACCGCGATCGCACAGAACGCCGCCCAATGGGTTTCCAGCTGTGACCCCGATTGGCCGCACTCGCCCGAGGAGTCACGCACAGATCTCGGGGGCTACGACGTGCTCGGAGAGAATCTCTCGTACTGCGCGGGCACCGGCTGCGCTGACGATCCGTCCATCACCGACGGAAGCGGAATGGGTGACGGCGAGGGATGGTGGGCCGAGCGGGACGACTACAATTGGGCGGACGACAGCAGCACGGGGATCACCTCCCACTACACACAGATGGTCTCATCGAACGTCTACGCCATCGGCTGCGCAACTCAGCTCTGCAACGCGCCCGGCCCATTCGGCTGGGATGACGACTGGTGGTGGACGATCTGCCAGTATGGCCCGCGGGGTCAGGGTTATTGGAGCGGAACCAAGCCCTACGAAGCCGGAAATGGCGGACTCGTCGAGCCTCCGGCGGCGGTGTTCGATGACCACCCTGGCCTTTGCGGCCCGTAAAAAGCCGGCGGTGGCGGACACGTTTCCTCAGCGGCTGCGAGCTCTGAAGAGGCTACCCAGCAGCGACCGCGCGAGCGGTCACCTGAAGCATGTGCCCCATTCGATGATGCTCGACGAACTCCAGCTTGGTCCGCCGCGTCAGGTCGTCGAACAGCCGAGTGCCATCGCCCCCGAGCAGGACGGGCACATAGGTAATGCACAGCTCATCGACGAGCCCAGCGTCGAGGCCCTGGCGAACGAGGTTGCCCCCGTCGAGGTAGACATCCTTGTCGCCCGCCGCCTCTGTGGCCTGCTCGATCAGCGACTCGATGCTACCGCTGACGGCCCGAACCGAGTCCGCAGCCGGTTCGAGATCACGGTGGGTGGCTACCAGTACCGGCGTGTCGCCATAGGCCCATACGCCCATCCCAGCAATCACGTCATGGGTCCGCCGGCCCATGAGCATCGCGCCCACCTGATCCATGAACCCCTCGAAGCTCAGGGCTTTGGACGGTTCCGGTGCCTCCGCCGTCTCCGGCACCGCGTCATGTAAGAAACTCAGGTCATCGTTGGAGCCGGCGATGAAACCGTCGAGTGAGCAGCCCAGGTAGACCCGTACGCGAGAAGAGGCAGACATCGGACTTCGAGTTTTGCCGCAGGCCCTGCCCTCGTCCAGCGTTACCGTCGCGGGCACAGCTCTGGGTGGTGACGCCTTCGCCGCATCCAAGCCCTGCGACGAAGGGCCGCCGAAACGACCACGAGTGCCATCGTCCACGGAACGCTCGAGCCCGACGAACGCTGGCCACCGGTCACGCGACATCCACAGCCACTGTCTTGGTCTGCGTTGGTGCCGCCCCCAGTGGTGCTACTGCCGCCCGCGCCCCCCGAAGCGGCCGCGCCGCCTGCGCTTGAACCACCTGGACCATTGCCACCCGTGCCCGCACCGCCCCCCGGACCGCCACCGCCTTGACCCGTAACAATGGTGCACGCCAGGGAACAGCTGCCGATGCCATTCTGGTCACCCTCGTCGCACTCTTCGACGCCGCTGTGCACGAAGCCGTCACCGCAGCTGGCGTCCTGACACGTGTTGAGACACCCGTCGGTGTTGTCCTGGTTTTCGTCCTCGCACTCCTCGGGCAGTTCGACGAGACCGTCGCCGCAAGTGGAGGACCCCACGAAGAAGCGCGCTTGGTTCAGCCCGCCGTTGATCCAGCCCGAGCCGGCCTTCACCAGGTAGAAGGGCGTGTTGATGTTGGGGTTGTTGACCGGCATGCCCCCAATCGAAAAGGTGCTCGTCGATCCGAGAACGACCGCGTAGTCGCCGGCAGGCAGCGTGATGTCGACCCCCACGCCCGTTTCCGAAGACGGGCTCTGGGCAGGCAATGGAGCGGTGACGAGCGCGTCGGTGAGGGCGGGCGGATCGGGCGGGAAGCCGGTACCACCTTCGATCGGAAACACACCGATGAACCCGTCGGTGCCGTTCATCCAATAGTGGGCCCCGAGCCACGTCACCTGGGTCGGCGTGGAGAGCGTGAACCGTACCCCAAGCCACTGCGACGAATTCGCCGTGACTCCGGCGATCAAGCCCTCGGGACCCAGCGTAGCGGACTCGAACACCAGCGCCGCTCGGGCAGGTGTCGCGAGCGCCATGAGCACCGCGCCGACTGAGAAGATGATGGTCCACCGCTGTTTCATTGGGAGCTCCTGGCGGAAACAGCTGCCGGCTACCCCACCCGCCGACTCAAGGGAGCTGGAAACCCCTGCAGGGTCTTGCAGAGCGAGCTGGACCGCTCCTCTGACGAGCCGGCCGATGCCACGGCCGGCGCTCTGGGCGGTGGGTCGCCAGCAGAGTCCTCAGTCGTCGTGCGCCAAACGAGCGCCTCGTCCAGGCGCAGACTCTGTACTTGGGCGAGGGTCCAGAGGAACTTCATGCCGATGGCGGGGCGGCGCTCGAACAGCTCGTAGATGGCCGCGCGGGTCAGGGCGAGCAAGCGTGTTGGCTCTGCCGCGCGAACGGTGGCCGCTCGCGGACGACTGGTCAGCAGCGCCATTTCACCGAAGTGGCAACCAGGGTCGAGGGTGGCGAGGACCTGATGGTCCCGCTCCACCTGGACGGTGCCGGTGGAGATGACGTAGAGACTGTCGCTCGCGTCTCCCTCGGTAACGATCTCTTGCTCGGCGTCGTAGGACTCGGCCTGCAGCTTCTCGGCGATCTCGAGCAGCTCGGGGTAGGCCAGCTCGCTGAACAGCTGCATCCGCGAGAGGGCTGCGAGATCCTCCATGACCCGGGAATGCCGTTGAGCCTCGTCAGCGGGCTCGGCTGAGTCCGCATGAATGCGCAGAGCAACCGTGGAGATATTGTCCTTTCCCCCTCGCTCGTTGGCGAGGGAGATGAGGGCCTCGGTCAGCACCGGCAGCGACTCGTCGAGATGACCGCTGAGCTCGTCGTCGTTTTCGATGTAGCCGTGCAGACCATCAGAGCAGATTAGAAACGTATCACCTGGCAGAACGTCGAACGCCAAGGTGTCCACGACGACCATCTGGTGCGGCCCGATGGCCCGGGCCAGCATGTTGCTCGTGTAGGCAGCCTCCGCTTCCTCCCTGGGCATGCCGCTCCGCAGCGCCGCGTCGAGCGCACTGTGGTCGGTGCTGATCTGATGCAGCTGACCGTTGCGCTTCAGATAGACCCGCGTATCACCGACGTGACCCATGAAGCTGCGGCTGTTGCGGATCAGCAGAGCGGTGCAGGTGGTGCCCGCACCGTGTTTGGCCGGATCTCGAGCGCCGAGCTCACGGACCTGCGCGTTGGCGTTCTCCAACGCGCTGCGGAGCACCTCTTCGAGGCGCACGGACTCCGCCTGGCTGAGCTCCGCCGCAGAAGCTTGGGGGGGAGCCGCATGCTGCACGGTTTGCAGGATCGTCCGCGCACAAAGCTCTGAGGCGACCTCGCCAGCAGCGTGGCCCCCCATGCCATCGCAAACCACGTAGAGCCCGAGTGCCTCGTCCATCAGCACGAAGTCCTCGTTGTGATCACGGACGCGTCCCACGTCGGTTCGTTGAACTGCTTCAATCTGCACAGCCTCACGATAGACAGACCTGGCGGGCAAGTCACTATGCGGCACAGGCCGATGCATCCTGGTGACCTGCTGGACACCCCGAAAGCCTGGCACCTTGCGCCCTTGCCTGCACGGCGACACGATGGCGGTCGACGCACTTGGGAGGACGAGACGTCTTGCCTGTCCCACTCTCCCCACCGCCTGGAATGACACCGTGAATTGGGAACCTTTCGACCTCTGCGCGCCCGGACAACGCCCGCCTCGCCCTCGCGACATCGGGCTACTCGAGGGGCTCGGCGATCGGCTCCGCACGGCCGCCTTTGCCGAGCTACAGGCCGTGCACGCCTTCTCCTGGGCGGTGAGCCGCTTCGAGGACCTGCCCGAGGGACTCGGTGAGGACTGGCGCCGACAAATCCCTCAGGAGGAGCGGCATTGCGCTCTCATCCTGGAGCGCATGGCGGAGCTGGGTATCGAGGTTGGCGCCGTTCCGGTGTCGCCTCGGATCTGGGAGTCGGTCCGCGACTGTCAGACGGGCAAGCAGTTCTGTCTCTATATCGCCAGCGCCGAGGAGCGTGGCCGCCAAGCGGGCATCCGGCTGTGCCGAGCTCTGCAAGACACCGACCCAAAGACCTGCGCCATCTTCCAATCGATCGTAGACGACGAGGAGGCACACGTGGCCCTCGCCGCCACCTATTACGGCTGGCGCCCCTAGCAGGGCATTCGGCTGCTTGCAGCACCGAAGTGCCAGTCGACGTGCCGGAGGAGTGGTAGCCTCGACCCATGTCTAGGGGAGCTTTCTGGTGGCTGGGAATCGGCTTGCTGATGGGCACCGTCGTTGGGTGTGGAACCACGGTAACCTACCCGTCGACGACCAGCGACACGGGAGGCACTGGAGGCACTGGAGGCATCGGCGGCGATGGCCTAGGTGGCGCTGTCGGGGGCACCGGCGGAACCGGCGGCGGGTCGGTCCCCAGCGTGTGTCCGGATTCGACCGACGGCGCCACCGCTCTGGTCGAGGTTCCCACCCTGGCGGGGACTGCCGAATGTATCGAAGCGACCGAGGTCACCCGCGGCCAATACGAAACCTGGCTCAACCAAGGCGGCGTGCCTTCGGGTCTGCCGGTCGCCTGCGGCTTCAACACCGCATACGAGCCCGTCGCCGACTGGCCGCCAGGCGGAGTCGGTCTCGACCGACCGGTCACCCACGTCGACTGGTGCGACGCCCTCGCCTACTGCCTCGACAAGAACCGACGGCTGTGCGGGAGAATCGGTGGCGGCTCGCTGTCATCCGACGCAGCCAACGACGCTTCAGAGAGCGAGTGGTTCAATGCCTGTACCCACCGAGGTGAGCGCATCTTTCCCTATGGCCAGAGCTACGAGCCCACCGCCTGCAACGGCACTCATCAGGGGCTGAACGGCACCGCTGACGTGGCCAGCCTCTTGGGCTGCGTCGACACCACCGGTGAGGTCTTCGATTTGAGTGGCAACGTCTGGGAGTGGGAGGACAGCTGCGCCGCTGACGCGGGACCGGACGACGACTGCAGGATCCGTGGCGGTGCCTACAACAACGGCGAGAGCAACCTGGCCTGTAGCGCCAACGCTACCGCCAACCGCAGCGGCTCGGCCACCAACGTCGGGTTTCGCTGCTGCGCCGACCCCTTAACTAGCTCGCAGTAACCTTGTTCGAACACCGACGGCTCCCAGGCCAGGGGTAGGTAGAGTGGATCAACGGATCACCAGGTCGCCAAGTCCCCACGATCGGTGCATGTGATTCCAGTCACATACATGGGCCTACATCGTGGTACGGTGGTTGCATTGGTGGCGGCTGGATGGAGGACGGGACCATGATGCGGAATCTCACTTTGCTGATCGCTCTGACGCTGGCCCTACACGCAGTGGGCTGCGCGGAGGAAGACACGGTCGGAACCAGCGACGACAACTACGCCATCGAGGACCCGGGCTGGGAGGTGTGGCAGCCGGTCAACAAGTGGACCGATGTCGCGCCCAATGGCGAGAGCTACGAGTTGTTCTACGCGACCTGGCTGGGGACCATTCAACAAGACGAGAACGCGCCAAGTGGCCACAAGGTCAGCTACGTCCTGCGCGACGGGACCGTGGTGCCTGCGCCCAAGCTGGAGTGCTCGGACACGGCGCTGTTCTTGCGGTTCCTCTTCGCCCAAGAGTACGGCTTGCCGATGGTGGTCTACGGCAACCGCACGGCCATGGGCCATTTCGGCTGGATCACCCCCGAAGGCACCCGCGGACGGCGCTACCTGAACTACCAGCTCGACGCGCCGCGAGGCTCGGACCCGTCACTTCAGCAGATCAACCGCTACCTGCCCGACGACCTGCAGTCCTATCCCCACGAGGATGCGACCATCGGCGAGTACATGGACGCGGTCCTGACCAACAAGCGTTTCGGCGTGTTCATGCAAGACGTCCTGAACATGTACTTCTCCGGCAACATCGCCGAGCCGACCAACACGTACTACATCAAGCCCGAGTTCATTCGGGCCGGCGACGTGCAGATGCACCGCAGCCACCCCTGGGACGGCATCGGGCACACCCTCACGATCCAGCGGGTCAACAGCTTGAACGGCTTCCTCCGAAGTGTCGACCTCATCCAGTCCTACATGCCAACCTTCCCCTGGATCTCCGATGGCTACAGCGAGCTGACCAGCTACCAGCCCAACCCGGAGAACTTCAGTGGCCTCAGGCGCTGGAAGCGACCGGTCCTACGCTACGGCCGCTGGTACCTCGAGAAAGACGGCAGCGTCGCCGCGTCGGATGACGAGGCAGTCAACAACCCAGAGACCTTCGAGGCGCTGTTCAACATCAGCCCTGAGGAGCAGGTTGCCGCCCTCTTGGACACCATCGAGAGTAGCCGGGCCGCCCAGTTCGAGAACCCCAACTCCTGCCGTCGACGCGAGAATCGGGAAGACGCCTTCGACATCCTCTACGAGGTCTACATGTCCACGCCCGAGCTCTACGGGCCGCTGGGCTTCACCAGCGAGCCGACGCTCGCAGAGATTCGTCCGGCAGTGGACAAGCAGTACCGAACCATCAACGACTTCATCTGGGCCAAGATGCACTACGAGTCGGCCTGGGTATGCCACTGGAACCCGTCGAACACCGCCGTCAACCAGTCGATGTACCAGGCTGCGGTGGCCTACAACCAACAGGTCGCGCTGGCCAACGGCTGTCAGGGTCTCCGGATCTTCCGATCCGAGAACGTGGACAACTACGACGGCAGCGACGGCTTCGACGACCTGAAGCAGTGGGCCTTGGCCAACGGCTACCAGTGGGACAACTACTATCTCGACCCGTCGGAAGGCGACGAGGGCGGGACGCTCCACAACGTGGTCACCGACGAGCTCGCCGATCCGAATCTGGTCGACTACTTCTGCTCGATCTACGACGACCTCGAGTACTGGAGCGGCTGAGCGCTTCCAGCGTTGTCGTCCTCCAGGGCGACGGCGAGATTGACATCCCGTCCGAGAAGCGAGCCCCGAGCGTGAGGCCCGCTACCTCTCCCGACGTGAGGCTCATTGGGGCTTGATCCTCACGTGGCGTGAGGGCGCAAGTTAGTCTCGTCATCGTGAGCAACCCCATCGAGCCGAAAGCAGGGTTGAAGGTTGCAGCAGTCGCCCGACGCACCGGCGTCTCAGTGCGAACGCTGCACTACTACGAAGAGATCGGCCTTCTGAAACCCTCTGGACGCACCCCCTCTGGGCATCGCCTCTACACGCCAGTGGACATCCAGCGGCTGCAACAAATCCGCAGCTTGCAGCAGCTGGGGCTATCGCTGTCGGCCGTCGGTGACTGTTTGACCGAGGGGCACACTGACGCCCGCAAGGTGATCGCCGATCATCTGGCGAAGGTGCAAGAGCAGCGCTGCGCTTTGGAGCGGCTGGAGACTCAGCTGAGGAAGCTGGCGAACCAGCTGGAGTGCGGAGGCCTCGGTGACGCCCAAACCACCGAAACACTATTGAACGCACTGGAGCTAATCACCATGTACGACAAGTATTTCACCCCAGAGCAGCAGCAGCGCCTCAAAGCTCACGCGGAGGGCGGTGAGGACGCCGTCACGCCGGTCGTCAAAGAGCTCGAGGCGGCGCGCCAGCGAGGACTGCCGCCAGGGGACGACGAAGCGCAGCGCCTAGCGCAACGCTTCCAAGAAGCCGTGGAGTCGGTCACCGATGGGGACACTGACATGACCGCCGCGGTCTTCAAGCTGCTGCACGACGAGCAGAAGGCACGGGAGGATCACGGCATCTCCGAAGAGTTGTTCGCTTACCTCGGCAGCATCGTCGGTGGTCCGGAGCACTAGCCACCAAGAACGGGCCCGCCTCGCGGCGAATCACTCCGCGCAACCCGCTTCGAACCTCCGTCCCGCCAGGCTCGGAGGTTCGGTGCTTTGAGTTGCTTGCTGGAGGGTCATCGGAGACGAGAGAAAGGGTGTTTCAGAAAATGCTAGCCTGCTCAGGATGTCGCTCACACGCCCTACACCAGCGGCCCTGCTTATCGCTCTGGCGGTGAATAGTGGCTGCGGAGCCCGAAGCTCATTGCCTGATTGGGAGAGCGTCGAGGCGGGCGGAGCCGGTGGCGCTGGCGGTGATGGGACCCTCGTCGGCGGCTTTGGAGGACAGCCCCCGCTCTGTCCGCCGACACCGGAGCCAGAGATCTTGGCTGCTGGGCTATCAGCCCCAGGCGCGGTGGCGGTGGACAGCTGGCGCGTGTACTGGCTGACCTCCACCTCGGTCATGAGTGTCTCTAAATGCGGGGGGAGCACCGAGTTGCTTGCCGAGAGCCCAGCGGGACAGGGGGCAATAGATCTTGTGGTGGTCGCTGAGGGGGTCTTCTGGAAAAGCGCAGGTGGCGGCTCGTCCAGCATTCGGCGGATTGCCCATACAGGCGGCGACGTTACCGTGGTGGCCTCGGGATCAGAGGAATACTGGGGCCTTCATGTGGACTCCCAATGGGCCTACACCTTCGTGCGGCCCACCATTCAACCTGGTGGCCTGTTGCGTGCCCCCCACAATGGTGGCGGATCCCAGCTGTTCTCGAGCCTGACCGAGAGTCCGGCCTATGTGGGGCCCCTATTCGGAGATGTCACGCATATCTATTACTGGACCGGGATGACCTCGCCGTTTGGCCCATTGCGTAAGGTGGACAAGCAAAGTGGAAACCCCTCAGAGTTGCTCTCCAGCGCCTTACCCTCGGCGGTAGCGGTTAATGACACCTATGCCTATGCCACATTCATGCACAGCGTAAATGAAGTTCGGCGCATCGACCTGGCCATGGGGATCAGCGAAGTAATCGCCACACAGCAGCCGTCTCCCCGAGCGGTCGCCGTGGACAATAGTGCGACATACTGGGCCTACAAGAAAGACACTGCGGGCATCGTTCGCCAGGTGAAAGGCGGAGACTCGATTGAGGACCTGGTGGACGAGCTTGCAGATCCTCGAGGCATCGCCTTGGATGATGAGGCGATCTATTGGACGGATCGCGAGAACGGATCGGTTAGCCGAGTCGCCCTACCGGCCGTTGACTAGGGCTCATTTGTCTCGAAGCTCCGCCAACTGGCCGGTTTTCGCCCGCCCACGACTGGCCGGTTCTCAGGCGTCCACCGAGGCTGGGCGAAAAATGAGCTGAATAAACAATTGAGATCGCTTCGTTGCCGTGAAACAAGGCCGCCCAGCTGAAGGATCCATGACGTGGCGCCGTTAGAAAACAGTCTCGAGCTCAACGTTCGGACTGGCGTCATCGGATCTCAGCGCAGCGTCGGACACACCAGCCGAGCCTTCTCGGAGGGCCAGGCGAGCCGTATCACCGCACCCAGCCCGATCGGGCCGCAACCATGAACCTACCAGTGTCCAGTAAAGATAACTTCACGGTCCAGCTACAAGGCACGACGTGGCTTGTTGACTTGGAAGAGGCCAGCGATGGGGTCGTCGGCCTGAGGGCGTTTCCTGAAGCCGATGGCGCTCCCAGCGAGCCCAACATCTATTGGGACATCGCGGCCCGCAACTTCGAGGAGATCCCCGAAGATCTACCCACGAAGGTTCGGACTGCGATCTATCAGTCGATGAGAACCGGCCACTAGCAGCCCCGTGTTGCTCTGAGGTCCCGCTGCGGCGGGAGGGAAGCTCCGCCCATCGATTTGGGCTATATCGGAGGCGTTGAGACCCCGGCGCGAGCCGCAGGCAGACCCTTCGATGAACGAGCCGAACAGCCCCTACTCAGAGCCAGAGAGGGCGGTCGGATCGGGAGCACCGGCGGCGGCGCAGACCCGACACCCGATCCTCGAGAGCGGCTACGCTGCCGGCCCCTGCACGCGTATCGTCGACGAGCTGGTGATCCACCACGAGCCCACCGGCTTCCGCAGGCTGTGCGAACAGGTCGTCACGCCCGAGACCCGTTACATCGTGTTTGATCTGGACCGCACGGTTCATGTGGGACGCAATCTGGGCGAGCTGCTGGGCTGGGAGGTCAATGCGCTGGCCAGCTACGGCGAAGACTACCTACAGGCTGTCGACGAAGAGCGCCGACCCAGCCGCTTCATCTTCGAGCCGCGACGGCCGGCGGCAACGGCGCGTTACCTCACCCGTGGGGCAAGGCTGTGGGCCTATCCGGGGCTGCTCTATCTGTTCGGGGTCAAGCTCGGCACCCGATCACCACAGATGAGGCCTTGGCTGTACCGGCACTTCGGCCGCGATCCGGTCGAGGTGATGCAGGACGTGCCTCGCACCGCCATGATGCACCATCTCTCGGAGGTCCCCATCGAGCTGTTGCGGACGCTGGCCGAGCGGATCTGGCAGCGTTTCTCTGCCGACCAAGTGGTGCAGCCCGAACATGTGGCATGGCTTCGCCGCCGCTGCCCTGGGGTGCGGATCCTCCTCAGCAGCGCGTCCCCACTGCCGGTGGTGGAGGTAGCCGCCCGCGAGCTGGGAGTCGACGATTGGTTCTGCACCGAGGTGGAGGAGCGAGATGGCTACCTGTCGTCGCCTTTCGTGCTGGACCGTCGCTTTCAGCTGTGGCGCTGGCCCCGCCGCCTGTCACCCCCATCCTTGGTGCGAGTCAACGCTGGAGTCTCCAAGATGGCTTGGCTGCACGAACGCTACCCCGACTTTCGAGCAGCCGACGTGGAGACGGTGGGCATCACCGACACCAGTTACGGCGAAGATGGCGCCTGGACGAACCACTTCAAACAGGTGATCGACATCAATTCGCCCAACCCGTTTGCTCCCATCGTCTTTCGCGACTCGCCGCTGCGTGCCATTCACTCGGCTCAGGTCATGTCCTGGGCCGAGCATCAGGGTGAGGGCGGCGAGGGGCGTCGCACGGCCCCGGGCCGCCACCCGCCACGCGGCAGCGAGCCTCGCAAGCGCTGGTTGGCGAGCGAGCTCGCCAGCAAGCTCGACCGGATCGTTCACCAGGTGGAACAGCTCGCCGCTGACTATCGGACACGGGCCGCGACGCTAAACTCAGACCGTACCGCCTCCCGCGAGCGAGTCGCCGATTGGCTCCGCAGCATCGAGCGCGATGTAATTCTGTACAACAGCACGACAGGCGCAGCTTGGCATCGAGCCCGGCGCCGGCTGCAGCGCGATCTGGGCGGCTACCGGGCAGCGTCGCGCCACGCTGTTCGGCTCGAGCGCCCCCTGGCGAGCTTGACCTGCCAACTCGACGAGCTGCTCGAGGCCTCGCGCCAGTCACTGGAGTGACCTGGTTGGGTCGTCACCGGTCCTGGCTCGAGACCCTCATCGCCAGGCCGCGAAGCGGCTCATCGCTAGCGGCCCGAGACCTCGAAGCCGTCGACCACCTCGCTCAGTTGCTCGACGACGGCCGTGGCCCCTTTGACGCCCTGCCGGGCCGCCCCCAGGTCGTGCTCGGCAAGCTGATCGGTCACTGCCCCGAGGGTCTTGCGTAGCTCATCGAGCTCGACCCGCGCCGTCCCCAGCGCATCATCCAGCCGCTCGACCCCTTCGTTGTATTGATCCGCCAGATCGTCGAGGTGGTCGGAGCTGCGAAAGAACATCCGGCTCGAGAGCCTGCCTGCCGCCAGCTCCTTGCACACCATGTGAACGCGGTAGAGCGGCCCCCCATGACGCTTCGTCAGGTGGATGCTCACCGCCGCAGCGACGATGATGAAGGCTGGGATCCCGGGCCAGATGGTCTCGGCAAGAATGATGAACTCGCGGAACGCATAACCAGGGGAAGCCACCGAAATCCTGATGGCACCCACAACCAAAGGGGTGGCCAAGGCCGCCACGCCGACGAGCAGCACAAACAAGAACGCCAGCGATCCCCCGTAGTGCTGGTGAATCACGCGGTTGAAGAAGCGTCGTCGCACAGGTCCTTTGTTCTGGCTCACCATCGATGGTCCCTTCGCCTAGTCACGATAGACGCTTGTGGGCGACGGTGTCACCGGGCAACTCTCGCTTCTGCGCGAGCGAAGTGGTGGAGCAAACGGTCAACATCACGTAGCGTTGAGTCATGGGGACAATTCAATGGTTACCCTTGGTCACCCTAGCCGGCGGCCTTGGCTGCACCAGCTTGGCCGGGCTGGACGGGGACTACGTGGTCGGTGACACCTCGACGGGAACCACC
>JAUVCD010000839.1 GCA_030590865.1 Myxococcales bacterium
CGAGGGTCTCGCACAATGACGAGCCGAATAGTCCTGGCAAGCCGTTCATCGAGTCGTTCCAGCCAGGCTTGTCGGCCTCCATATCGACCCCAACGCCCAGTGGATCGAGGGTGGCGAGGCGGTTGGCGACCAGGCCGACCAGCTTGACCAGCAAGCAGGTGCGATAAATTTCACCTTCGCCGTGGCGCGTTCGTACTCGGTAGGGTTGGTGCTGCCGTGCCTCGATGCGCTGGAGCTTGTCCGGATCCCGCCACACGGCGCCGTAGCGGCGGATCTGGCCGTCTGGTCGGCGGACGCACTTGTCGCTCCGAGGCAGGACGACGTCGGGATTGTCGAAGAAGGTGTATTGGCGGCGGTCGACCAACAGCTCTGCAAGGCGATCGGGGTAGACCATCAAGAACACGTCGATGGCGTCCAGATTGTAGAGCCAGTGGTCGACCCAGAAGCCCTCGTGCAGTCCGCCCAGCTCGCTCTCCTCGCACAGGGGTAGCAGGCGGCCCAGCACGGCGAGGAAGTCGTCAGGTCCGTGGCGTCCGCCACGCTCCAGCGCCATGCAGAGCTCTCCAGGGGTGAAGGGCCGAGCCACCATGGCTCGCAACTCGGCGCCTAGCTCCGCAGCTGGCGCCAGCTCATCGATGAGGCCAGCGACGGCCGCCTCATCGCTCGCCTGGTAGGTGAGGCCGCGCACCTCCAGGGGATTGTAGCCGTCGAGCTGGAGCAGATTCATGAACCAGACGATGTTGGCGTCTTCCACCTCTGGGAAGAACCAAGGATCGGTGCGACGATTCTGAAAAATTGAGCGGTAGTGGCCGGTGCCTTGGGACAGGTAGGTCGGCTCGAGCACGAAGTAGTGGTAGTCCCGCTCGAGATCGCCGTTCTGGCGGCTGTGGACGTAGAACACCCGTCGGTTCGGCTCATCGGACAGCGCTAGGGGCAGGCCGCCGCGCATCACGTTGTCGAGAAAGTCCTGGCCACAATAGGCGTCGAAGCGTTTGTCCGAGCTGACCGTCAAGGCTCGCTCGGTGATCTGGGACAGCACCTCGCGGTTGTCCTGGCGCTGCTGCTGCAAGGCCCCGGGCTGCTGGACCAGGGTGACGAATTGGGACACCTGCCGGTCCGTGGCCCCGTTCCCGATGACTGAATAGAGGGTGATTTCGGCGCCTGGCTCGAGGGTCTTCTCGAAGGCAGCAAAGGCGCAGGGCGTGCGATTGTCGAGTTGCTGCTCGGCGCCGAGGATTCCAGCGAGGCCGGCCCGGGCGAAGCTCCAAGGGTGCAGATGTTGGAAGGGATCGCCGAACAGGACTTCGGGGTCCACGACCAGCTGATCCTTGCCTAAGAGGTCGTCCTGCAGGGCCAGGTAGAAATTGCCCCCTGACAGCTTGGCAATTCGCTCGTCGTCGGCAGCACTCTGTTTGAGACGGAACAGCGGAACACCGGCGTGGAAGCGCACCCCCATCATCGCTTCGATGTGGCGGGCGGTGAACTTGACGTGGTCTTGGTTGACGCCATAGGGCAGCAGCCGAGCGACGCCGTCCAAGCATTCGAGCCGGCGCGGCGCGGCGCCTTGGTTGCGGATCGTCAGGCGGCGGGCCAGCCCAGCGACGGGCAGGTTGACCAAGGGGTGGTAGACGACTTGAATCGCGAGTCCTGCGTCGCGGTCCTCCTCATGGAGCTCCAGCTCCCCGGCGGACAGGATGAGTCGCTGGCTCACAGCCTCTCGCTCGCTGCGCAAGAAGGGCTCGAGCACCGGGCCGCCGTCGAGGCGCAAGAAGGTGCGGAAGCCCTCGTGCCGCACCGCCTGGCAGGCGCGGTTGAACGACTGGAACTCGAGGATCTGGTGGTCCTTGTCCCTGACGCCGAGGCTGCATACGGCCTGGTGACGACTGACCGTGTAGATCCACAGCGGGATGCCCCAGAGGCCGGCAATCCCAGGGAAGAAATTCGCGAAGGGGGTGGCCCAGTTGTAGTCCTCGACGACGAAGCGATTGTCGGCGTCGAGCCGGTAGGCGATGGGGCGTTCGGTCATGAATGGGTCCTCAGACAGCGGCCGGCTCGGGCCGGCGACAGAAGGGCGAATATAGCTCAGCGTTCCGCTGAGCGGCAGCTGTGCACGTGCCGCCTGCTGGCTGCTTTGGATGGCATCGGTTCGGCACGTTCAACACTGGGGCAATACTGGGGGCAGGTCGGGATGAGGGAGATTCTTGGCGAGGTCACCGAGCGCTTTGGGGCGCTTCGCTACGGTTCGGCCTGCCGAGACAAGCCGCCATGCTGGGCTATAGTCGCTCCTGTCATGGATAAGCTCACGAAGTGGATTGATCCCCAAAGCCCTGTTTGGTCGTTGGTAGGTGTGGCCGTGGCCTTGACGGTCGCCATCATCATCTATCGGCTCATCGCCACCGCCATCTCCCGTTGGTCCCGCCGTAGCGGCAGCCCGGTCGACGATGTGGCCCTGCGCCAGCTGCGGGGGCCTCTGTTCTGGCTGTTGCCGGTGGCGAGCCTCGGCTTCGCGCTGCCGATGCTGCGATGGTCCGAGGCTAGTCTAGGCGTAGTGACCCAGACCCATACCGTCCTCGTCATCTTGCTCGCGGCCTGGTTCGCCATCCGGTTGTTGAAGGTGATCGAGGCCGCGGTGCGCCAACGCTTTGACGCCACCGTGTCCGACAACTTGCAGGCCCGGGCGGTGCAAACTCAGGTGCGCGCCTTTCGCAACATCATCTCCTTCGTCATCGGGCTGCTGGCCCTGGCTTTCGTGCTCATGACCTTCGACCGAATCAGACAGTTGGGCGTCGGCCTGCTCGCCTCCGCAGGGGTCGCCGGCATGGCCATCGGCTTCGCAGCCCAGCGCAGCGTCGCTGCGGTCATCGCCGGAATTCAGGTGGCCCTGACCCAGCCCATTCGGGTGGATGATGTGGTCATCATCGAGGGTGAGTGGGGACGGGTCGAGGAGCTCACCCTGACCTATGTCGTCGTCCGAACCTGGGATTTACGTCGGCTTCTGGTGCCCATGACGTTCATTCTCGAACGGCCTTTTCAGAACTGGACGCGAACCTCGGCCGAGCTGCTCGGAACGGTAGATCTCTACGTGGACTATCAAACGCCAGTCGCCGAGCTTCGTAAGGAGCTCAAGCGGATCTTGGACGGCGCGTCCGAGCTCTGGGATGGCGAGACCTGGGGGCTGCAGGTGACCGAAGCCAGCGACCGAGGCGTGAAGCTGCGAGCGCTGATGAGCGCCGCCGACTCTGGGAAGACCTGGGATCTGCGCTGTCTCGTTCGAGAGCAGCTGGTGGCTTACGTCAGCGAGCGCTTCCCCCATTGCCTGCCGCGCCTGCGGGCCGAGCTCGAGACACTGAACGAGGCGGCCTGACCGGCCCAGCGGACTGGCCCAGCAGCAGGGAGACTGGGTCAGTCGCCGAATAGGCGCTTCTTGATCGTGTCGATCCAGCCCTCGCCAGAGGCCAGCTCTTTGGCTTTCTCGCCGGCCCCTGCTGCGGC
>JAUVCD010000366.1 GCA_030590865.1 Myxococcales bacterium
TTCTCGCACTTCTTGATCTCGCGACCGCTCGGTCAACAGATAGTCGATGCCCACCCCTCCAATCATGGCAACCCGATCCCCGTGGGCCTTCTTCCCGGCGAAGATATCAACATTCGAAGTGTTCTCGTAGGCGTGCAAGCCATCGACGCCCCATTCGATGAAGTGCTCGAACAACAGCGTATTGTCGCCGCACGAGTGCAAGATGTACTTCCCACCGCGATCGTGAACCGCCTTGATGATCCGCTTGTAGGCAGGCCCGAACAACTCGTTGGTGACCTTCGGGTTCATGAACGGACCGCTCTTGAAAGCCAGGTCGTCAGACTGCAGGACCACCGGAAGCCCTGCATCCAGCACCGCCATGGACGTCTTCATGCACAGCTCTTCTGCCATCGCGATGAAGCGCTTCACCAGGTCCTTTTCCTTCCTGATCCAGATCGCCATGTTCTTGAACCCGAGGGCCCAGAGCAGCGATTCTTGGATGCCGTAAGCCGAACCTTGCCCACAAAGACAGATGTCAGCACCATACTTGCTGTTCATCTTCTTCAAGAACCGATAGGCGCGCTGGGCCACCTCGTCGCTATTCGGCCAGTGAGGCCAGGCCTCGAACTCCGCTCGTGACGAGATCCCCGGCCCCCGGTACAGGTAGGCCATGTTGCCGTAGCCATCTTTCTTCAGGTCGTACACAGAGCCTGTCGTGCGGATCATCGTCTTGGAGTCCTTGATGATGAACGTCTCTTCATAGAGCGCCCAAGCAGCATCAAAGCCCAGCCGCACGGCCCCTTCGATTCGCTTCTCCATGACCCTGTTCAGCACCGGCTGAAACAGAGGCTTGGTCAACTGCTTGCCGAAGTTGTCCAGCAGATACTCCGCTACCGGATTGCTCAGGATGAGCTCCTGAGAAACGCGCGGCTTTCCCAGCACCTCGTTGAAGGTCCTGTCCTCGAGGCTCGGGCAAAAGACTGGGATGCGATCCGTCTGCGTGCCGGCCAAGGTGTTCAGCGAACGTTCAACAGCATGCATGGTCGTTGTTCTCCTGGTGCAAGAGCGACGCGCGTTTGCCGATTGTACTCCGACGCGGTCCAGCTTGCCGAAGCGCATCCGCAACCTGTTGCGTCAACCACTCCATGCTCAACCGGCCACGCTGCTGCGCCGGCTCGCCTCCACAAGCGCAAATCGCTTTCGGCCTTGGCCCACATGGAACATGATTGGCGGTCGTTGGAGGATTCGCAGGCGAACTGCCACACGGGGAGGAATCGATGGGGAAGCCGGCCACGAGAGCGCTCTGTTTCGCAACAGCAATTGCCCTGCTGGTCTGGGGGTGGGGGTGTGACGACGGAGAGCCCGACCTTTCGCCGGTGCCGTGGGAGTTGACTCTGGCGCCTCCGCAAGTCACCGCCAATGTCGGCGAAGATTTCGAGGTGGTAGCAACGCTCAACAACCGAACCGACGATTCCCTGCGTGCGGAATTCGATGCGAGCGAGGCACCTGTCGCGGGTTCGCCCCCCGGCGTTTTCAGTATTGAACATGGCCAGGTCGAGCGTGATGTTCCAGCCGGGGGCACGGTGAACGTGGCCTTCGGCGGCAGCTGCCTGGATGCAGGAACGAGCGATCTGACGGTCTCCGCGATTGCCAGCACCGCCGACCACTTCGCAGCTCAACGTGATGACGCCTCGATACCCATCACTTGCCTCGACCCTGGCGGCACTGGCGGCGGCGGCACCGGCGGCACCGGTGGCCTCGGTGGAGCCGGGGGCGGCGGCGCTACCGTGAGCATTCCCCCGAACACGACCGACTGCACCGTGGACGTTGACGGCTGTGTGGTCGGGGGAAGCTCGACTTGCGCAGTCGTGATGGACGGCGCGTTGGCGGCGAGCACTGCTCACGTTCACATCGAAGGCTCCCTTCTCGACACGCCCGCTCCCAGTGCCATCGGCATCACCGCCTATGCCGCCACCAACGGCTACGAATGGACCGGTTATACGTGCAAGGTCGGTGAAGGTGAGCTTCACCTAAACGATGTGAAGGGCTCAGCTGTTGCGTCGCACACTTGGACCGCACCTACCGGTGAGGACCCGGTGTCGCTCGACGCCTCCTTCGATACCGGCGCCACGAGCGGGACCTGCACCGTCACCGCCGCGGGAGCGCCGACCACGCCACTGCAAAGCAGCGCGATGGGCACGAGCACGTTGGACCCGATGGTAGTCACCCTGTGGAACGCAAAGGTCTGCTGGATCGGCGTCTCGTCCCCTCCCTGATTGGTTCCCGTGAACCCGAGTGCTCAACGTCGGCTGGGCCGCGGTGACTCAAGCCGCCGCACGGGATCACGCCAGAACCGACTGGGGTGGCCGGACGGCTGGCTACGGCCTAGCGGCTATTCGATGGTACCAAGGACACCTTCGAAGCCGATGCTGAGAACGGTACAGGGTCGGGTCGCCTCGTCGGCGTTACATGGCACGACCCCAGCGCCGACGACCGCGCGCGCTTCTCACAGCGGCGGGGGTTCGCTGCAGTAGAACCTCAACACGACGCGGCCCGGCGTTTCGGGCGCGCCGGCTCCGTCTGCCCAGTCGTCATCGTCGATACCGGGAGGCAGATGGGAGCCACTCTGCTCGAACGCCGGATCCACCCCGGGGGTGCGGGCACTACTGTGGACGAAGCCTTTGCCTCCGAAGCCGGCGTGCGGAACCACGGTCTGGTCATCACCGGCGTTGCCGCCTTCGTAGCCGCCGCCGCCGCTGTTGAGGTCGCTGCCGTCTTCGCCCAGCATGGTGCCGGACTGTCCACCAGAAACAGGGGCGTTGCCGGCGCCGGCAGGTTCGCAGGTGCCTTGGTAGTTGCCAGCGCCGCCGCCGCCGCCCGCAATGATGAGCGCACGGAGCAGGTCGTCCGCCACGACCATCTCGCCGCCCGAGAACACGCCGGAGAGCCCGCCTGCGCCCACCCCCGGAAAGCCCATCGCTCGCTGCTCCTCCAGCGTCAGCGGGTCTGGCAGCTTGCGCTTGCCCACCACGACGGACAACGGATCGCCTGGAGTCACCTGGAATACGGCTTCGGTGAACCCACCTACGCCGCCCGTGCCGGTACCGGCGGTGTCACACTCGTCGTTGCCACCACCACCCCACGCCTTGGCGTGCAGCCACGACACGCCCGCGGGGACGACGAGGCCGTAGGTCGTATCGCTGAACTCCACCATCTGATCGGTGCAGCCGCCACCCGCACCGCCCGCACCGCCGTCACCGCCGTCACCGCCGGCTCCCGCCGAGCCGCCGGTTCCCGCCGAGCCCCCGCTGCCGGCTTGGCCGTCCCCAGCGTCGGCGAGGTCGAACACCTTGTCGTCGAGGCCGGACAAAGACGTGCAGCCGGACAGAACCGATAGAGCGACCACTACCAGAGTTGTTGTCGGGAGGTGCATGACCTCACCAGGATAGCGCCCAGACTGGCGGCCGAACACGCCCGATCCGTTTGTGGTAGCGAGCACGGATGTGTCCGCCCTTTTGACAGGTGAAGTGTCCGGTGCCATTTCCGCAGAGGATGAAGGTCAGGTGTCGCTCTGGCTGGGGCACCAGATGCGACCATTCGCTACTGTTGGGGACCGTCCCAGGCGATCCCCAGACGATTCAGCACCTGTGGATGAGTCGCCTCTCACCCCATTCCCACCCTCGCCGCAGGCATCAGCAGCTCCCCCCAAGAGAGCAGATCCCGCGATGAGAATTGCCTGTCGCTTTTTCGGCTGCGCGGACAAGGGGCGGCACCTACGCTCTCTATTCGTTCAGATTGACCTCCCTGGAGCAACGCCCATGGGCCCTTCCTCTCACCAGACAGCCCCCTTGCCTCACCGCGACCAGATGATCCGAGCGCTGAATGCGCGCGACAGCGACTACGAGGGGGTGTTTGTAACGGCGGTCAGGACCACTGGTATCTTCTGCCGCCCGGGGTGCCCCTGCAAGATGCCCAGGGCCGACAACGTCGAGTTTTTCCACAATGCCGCCGAAGCGCTGAGCTACGGCTATCGCCCCTGTAAGGTGTGCCGGCCCATGGAGGCGGTAGGGGCAACCCCCCATTGGCTGGCACCACTGCTCAGGGACGTACAGCAGGACCCTTCCATCCCGCTCAAGGGCCGTGACCTGCGCCGGCACGGCCTGGAACCGGCCCGCGTGCGGCGCTGGTTCAAGAAACACCACGGCATGACCTTCCAGGCCTACCTGCGCGCGCTCCGCATCAACCGCGCCTTCGGCCTAATCCGCCACGGCAGCAGCGTCACCGAGGCGGCGTTTGCCGCCGGCTACGACTCACTGAGCGGGTTTTCTGCCGCGTTTCGGCGCATCACAGGCGTGTCGCCCTCGGTCGCACCGGGGACGGCGGTGATCCATATCAGCCGTGTCCTCACTCCCTTCGGGCCCATGTTCGCCGGCGCCGTAGACGAAGGCATCTGCCTGCTGGAATTCACCGACCGGCGCATGATCGAGACTCAGTTCAAACGCCTGCACAAGCTCATGGGCGCTGTCTGTGTGCCAGGCAACCACCCACACTTCGATAGGCTCGAGGCCCAGCTCGACGAATACTTCGCCGGTGATCGAAAAGAGTTCGACCTGCCGCTGGTGATCCCGGGAACCGATTTCCAGCGCCGGGTGTGGCGGGCACTGATGGACATCCCTTATGGCCGCACGCGCAGCTACCAGGAGCAGGCGGAGGCCATCGGCAGCCCAAAGGCGGTCCGCGCGGTGGCGCGCGCCAACGGCGACAACCGCCTCGCCTTCATCGTTCCCTGCCATCGGGTCATCGGCAAGAACGGCAAGCTGACCGGCTATGGCGGCGGCTTGTGGCGCAAAGAAGAGCTGCTCAGACTGGAGGGGGTATCGCGGTAGCCCCGCAAGGCCTGCGCTGGCTAACTCCCATGCACAGCATTGAGATGCTCGCGCCCGCGCATCCTCGGGGTCGAGCAGGACCGTGTCGGGACCGGCCAACTCGTGGGCCTACCCTCGACGGAATGATAGGCTTCGTTGATGAAGCGCCTGTGGGTGTTCAGCCTGGTCGGTCTGGCTAGCGGTTGCGGCGGTGGGGACGAGGTGGTCCAGCCGACGCCGCAGCCGACCTGTGGTGAGCACGAGGTGGCGCTGCCCGACGGTAGCTGCATTCGTCCTGGTGTGCCGCTGGACGGCTGCGCAGCAGGGTTCGAGCACGATGGCGCCTACGGCTGTAACCCAATCCTCCCTGCAGATCCCTGTCCACCAGGGCTCATGGCCGTGCCTGGTGAGGTCGCCTGTCGACCGGTGATGGAGTGCGGCACTGGACGCTGGGGCGATTTGCCCGTCGATGAGGCCACCACATACGTCGATGGCTCTTATGCTGGCGGCGATAGCGACGGCAGCGAGTCGAAGCCATGGCCGACGATTGGCGAGGCAGTAACGGCGGCGGCCCCTGACGCATTCATTGCCGTGGCTGAGGGCGTCTATGTCGAGAGCGTTCGGATCACCGGCAAGCCCCTGCGGCTGTGGGGCGTGTGTCCCGACCGGGTCGTCGTCGAAGCTGCGGCGGGCCCGTCGAGCACCATTTGCCCGGGGTGGATGGCCCTGTGCATCGGCACCGGTGCCGACGGTACCGAGGTCGGAGGCCTGGCCTTGCGCGGCCCCGGGGTCGGCGTGCTGACATCGGATGCGACGAACGTGCTCCTCGATCGTCTTCGCCTTCACGACAACGTCGCGAAGGGGCTGCACGCCGATGCCATCTTCGGCCTCAGCGACGTCGAGCTTCGCGGCTCGCTCGTGGAAGCGAATGCCGACGTTGGCTTGTTCGTCGTATCCGCCGATCTAACCGTCGTTGACTCGGTCATTCGGGGAACGCTGCCGAACCCGAACAACCAGCTGTTCGGGCGCGGCATCGGCGTGCAGCCCCGTTGCGACGAGACGTCCGGCGAGCTCAATTGCGAGGACTATCCTCGCAGCAAGCTCATCGTTCGTGGCTCGGTCATCGAGCAGAACCACGACTATGGCCTGTTCGTCTCTGGGGCGGAGGCTACCGTCGAGGCGTCAGTCGTGCGCAACACCTTGCCCTGCGCTCTGGATCAGAGCAGCGGAGTGGGGATCCTCATCCAGCCTTACTGTATCGATACGGCCACCGGACCGCAGTGCGACGTGGCGGGGCGCGCTTTGGCCACCCTGCGGGGCTCGGTCGTCGAGCAGAACACCACCATGGGACTGTCGGTCAATGGCTCTGACGCCGTCGTGGAGCGGACGGTGGTACGCGGCACGCTGCCCGACCCCGGCGATCTGACCCACGGTACGGGCATCAACGTTCAGCTGTCTTGCATGCTGACGGCTGCGGGCCCCCAGTGCGATCCGACGCTGCGCGGCAACGCCACCGTGCGGGCTTCGCTCATCGAGCACAACCGCGACGCCGGTCTGCTCGTCATGGGGTCGGAGGCCACCATCGAGGGGACGGTCGTGCGCTCGACCCAACCTCGCGCCTCCGACCAGCACGGCGGGCTCGGCATCAGCGTTCAGATCTCCTGTCTCACCACTGCCGCCGGCCTCGAGTGCGATCCAACGGCGCGCGGGAGCGCGACCGTGCTGGGATCGCTCATCGAGCAGAACCACGAAGTGGGCTTCTTGGTCAACGGCTCGGATGCGACGATTCAAAGCTCGGCGGTGCGCGCCACCGCCGCGCGCGTCTCGGATGGCCTTTTGGGCGACGGCATCTCCGTGGTTGGCGGTGCAATGGTCGCCTCGGCGACCATCACGACGACGCTCATCGAAGACAGCGTGAGGGCGGGGCTGGGAGTATTCGGTGCTTCCGCCTCACTGGACCATTCGACCTTGGGCTGCTCTGCCTTCGCCCTTGCCGGCGAGGTGCTAGAGGGCCAAGGTTTTCAGGTCGACGACGGTGGCGACAACCGGTGCGGCTGCCCGGAAGCAGACGGGGAGTGCAAGCTCGTCAGCGCAGGTCTCGAACCGCCTGAGCCCCTCGGCCAGTAGTCGTGACGGCCCAGCTCCTGCTTGCTGCATCCGATCGAGGGCATGGCGCCGGTACTCTTCACCGCAGCTCGAGATGCACTCCCAGCACCCCATCACCGTCGCAGTGCACCCGGACGGGACCATCGCTGTGACCGGCGTTTCGGACGTCTTCGACTTCCTGCAGCCATCCGCCGGTTCCCCCACCTTCGACCGGGAGCGGTTCGTGGCCCTCTTCGAGGCGTTGTTGCATGGCTGAACCTGGAGCCATGACGGGCGCGTGGCTGGCCCACGACTACCCTGCGCGGTAGCTGTTGGGCATCCCGAGGCCGGCCATCGTGTTGAGGATCTTGCACCCGATCCGCATCTCCGCTCTCTGCCCGGCCAAAGTGCGAGCTCTCATCTCGCGCCCGATGATCCTCTTGTACCGGTAGATGGTGTTCTCGACCATGCTTCGCCGGCTGTAGCCGGACCACCTGTGCCACTCGCGTGGGCCAAGTCGGCAAATCGAGCGGATGTTCCGGTTTCTCTCCCTCAGCGCGAACGACAGCCTTCGACTCACGCGGGCACCGTGAGAAGGCGGGATGAGGATCCTCACGGTTCGTCCTTCGCCGCCAGCCTGGATCGACTCGTAGACACCCTCGGTGTCGTAGGCGCCGTCGGCTGTGGCAGATGCAAGAGGGTTTTCGATCTGTTCGAGCAGCGCTGGAACGCGGCACGCGTCCCGAGCGCGATTGCTGCCAAGATCGGACGCGACGACCTCTCCTGTCCTCGCGTCGACTGCAACGTGCAGTTTCCGCCAAGCTCTGCGCTTCGGCACCTTGCCACGATTACCGACGTGGATCTTGAGACCGGTACTGTCGATCAGAATGTGGATTGGTCGATTGCCTGCAGATACCCAAAGCGGCTGCTTGGCCAGCTTCTTGGCTCGCCTGGACAGGGTCGTGTGATCCGGGATGGGGATGTTCACCCCGAGCTTGTCCGCCAGCGAGCCCAGAAAGCCCTCGGTCTGTCGAAGCGGAAGATGAAACACCATGCGGAGGGTCAAGGCCGTCTCAATCGCCACGTTGGCGTAGATGCGCTGCCCGCCAGGCTTGCCACTGGCCGGTGCCGTCCAGCACTTGATTGCGTCCTCCGAAATCCAGACCGTCAGATCTCCACGGCTGCGCAGACCCGCCTCATATGATCGCCAGTTGCGGACCCTGTAGAGCTTCTTGGTGTGCTTGTACTGGCTGCGTTTCGGGTATTTCACGAATGGCGACTCCGGATGAAGCTCAGAAGCGCAGTCCTAACCGGGAATCGCTGGCCATGCACCAACGCCTCGCTGACGCCGTCTCGCAACGCGCGCAGCCCAGGGGCTGGGCCCACGGTCGGTTGGGCGGCACCGGGTTGTGGACTTTGACGGCAGCTACTTCTGCGGCGGCTTGTAGAGTTGGAACCAACTACTTCCTTTGGTTAGAAGAAGCCGGATGCCCCGCTTGTCGTAGTGCAAAGTACTCGCTTTGTAGAAGTCCTTGCGCCCTTCGCCGAGCCAATCCTTGGGGGCGTCGTGGTACGTCAAGAGCTTCTTGGTATCGCCGGCCAAATGCACAAATTGGCTATAAACCCAGATCTCGTCGATCACGTCTTCTTTGAAACTCAGTGTAAACAGCTGCTCGCCACCAGTATAGGAAGACTTGCGTTCAACTCTCTCGTGCACGTCCAATAGGGACCCAGTGTCGTGCTTGTTGAAATAGAATCTGCCCGTCCGCGTGATGAGCTTCATCGCTTCGCGCCTCGGCGTTCCAAGATGGATGCAATACAGCGACGCCTTGTCCGCGGTGAAGTCCTTCTTCTTCGTGATGTCCACCTTGGTTAACTCCACGAAGCCCGAGTCTTTGCATTCTGCGCCACGGTTGGCTTTCTTCTTCTTCTTCTTCTTCTTGGACTCGGAGTCATCCTCATCCGACTCCTCTGTGTCATCTTTGCTTTTCGTATCGCACGCCGGGCATGCGAGCACTAAGCAGATGACAGCAAAAAGCGCGCCCAACAGCGCTCCGGCAGCTTTCCGCCTGCGCCCGACGCCAAGCAGGCGAGCCAAGGCAAGTTTCGATGGTGCGCTCATTGGGAGCATCTCCTTGTTGCTGGGTGCGGGAGACAGGTGAATCGGCCCGGGTTTCCCGGAGACCGTTCTTGTTGAGTCAGGCTGCCTTCGCAGGGGCCTCCTGACGACGATAGTACTCTTCTTCGTACTCCATCGGCGGCACGAATTCGATGGGACCGAGCAGCCGCCGGTTGTTGAACCAATCGACCCAAACGAGCGTGCCGAACTCCACGGCCTCGACGTTGCGCCAGGGAGCGCGCGGGTTGATCTCCTCCGTCACGTCGCGCAGTTGTGCTGGCTACCTGCGTGGTCCGGTCCAGGATCATTCAAGAAACGGAGGAGCACAA
>JAUVCD010000269.1 GCA_030590865.1 Myxococcales bacterium
AGCTCACGCCGAGGGCGAAGCCGCCAAGCTCGGTTGCGCGGCCGGTGTGGTCGATCACGTCGAGGGATCGCAGGGTCGCACCTGGCTCGACCGCCAGTCCGATCCAGGTGCCAGGCTGAGGCGATGCTTCGATGCCGAGCAGCGCGCCGGCGCGGACGGTCCAGTCCGCTGGCGAGGCCGCTGACCCATTCACCGGACTGGCTTCGGGGAGGCCCAGAGCGACACCGCCCGCCCGGGCCGCGAGGTGGGCTCGCCAGGCCGGCGCGATGGACAGGCGAAGGTCGAGGGCGGCGCCCACTTCGAACCAGCGGGCGTGTCGCTCACCACCGGACCCCATGAGCCAGCGGCCGTAGATGGTCTGGCCGGTGAGACCGCGTCGGTGGGTCAGTGACAGCTCGGGGCCGACCAGGGCCTCCGGTGCGCTGGTCGGCAACCACAGACCGGTGAGGCTGCCGCCTAAGATGAACCTCTGGTCCTCTTGCGGATCCCCCGGCCCTCGACTGGGACCTTCTTTCGGGGCCAAGCGAGCACGCTGAGCCGCCCGAAATTGCACCCGCACCATCTGGGCGACGGCGATGGCTACGACGCGGGCGGCCACATCGTCGGGAAAGCCGGCAATCACCAAGAGCCGTCGCGCCAAGGATCGCTCGCCACCCCGTACCTCGATCAGCGCTCGCCGCTCGGTCGGCAGATCGATCCAAATGCGAATCAGGTCTTTGCCGAGCGGGCCGGTGGGCTTGGGATCGATGGCGGCGATATCGTCGAGCTGGATGGCCAGCAGTCGCCGGATGCGCAGCGCCTTGAGCCGCTTGTGGGCTGGTTGGGACAGCGCCACCCGCACCCGGGCTTGCTCGAGCTCCAGGTCGGTGATGCCCTCCGGTGCTGATTGGGCGCGCCGGGGGGCTTGGGCCACAGCGGCGCGATAGGCGACCGGACCGCCACCCTCCGGCGGTCCCGCTACCGCCGCAGTAGGCGCTGCCGAAAGTGCCAGTGCCCCCGCCAGTGCCCCCGCCAGGGTCGTTGATGGGGGCAGTGCCGCCCTGGCGCCGAGCGCCGTGCTCCGCCAGCTATTGGGTGGCTCAGTCTGTGGTGTCGCGGCTCTCGCCCTCGGCGGCCCCATCGTCGGCGTCACCGGTCTCGTCGTCACCCGTTTCGGCGTAAGGGTCCGGCTCGTCGGCCGGTGGCGCCTGGGCGCGTTGCGCCTCGGCAACGCTGATGAGCCGCTCGACGTTTTCCCTGCATTCGCCATCTGGGTACTCAGACCGATACTTTTCGCCCAGGGTGACCACCGCCTCGACATTGCCTGCCGCGGCCTCGGTTTGGATCTGCTTGCACAGCTCGTCTTCCGACTCGGGCAGAACCTTGCCCTCGTCCAGCAGCAGGCGCAACTCAGCGTATTCCTGCGCCCGCTTTTTGTCGCCTTCCCGCCGAAAGATACGCTCCAGGTCCCGCGCTGCCAGGCTGGCGTAGTTGTCGCCGGCGTAGTCGGTGACGACTCGAGCCAGAATCTCCTTGGCCGCGCTGCTGTCCTTATTCTCCTGGTGGCCCGTAGCGACGCAGGTGAGCAGTCGCGGATTGGTGATGTTGGCCAGTGCTGCGGCGGGGCCGCTGGGCTCGCGATTGAGCAGCTCGACCGCCAGCTTGTAGTCGTCCTGGTCACAGGCGGCGATCCAGGCTGGGGTCGTGGGTGTCTCCTCGGGCACCTCTTCAGTCGGCTCCTCGATCGGTTCGTCGATTAGCGACGGAGCCCTGGGTCCCAGCTTCGGTGAGGTCACGCTGGCGGTCACCACCCGCACCGGCACGGTGGCACGCTGATTGGGCCCCAGGATGGTGTGCTTCATTCCCTTGTCGGGATCCGGTGCCGTCACGTCGGCCGAGCCGTCGATGACTCGGAGATCGGCGGTGGCCCCGTCGAGCCTGACCTGCATGCTGCCCGCTGCGGTGGTGATTTCTGCCCCGCCGATGAGCAGCGCTAGTCGCGTCGATCGCAGGCCTGCTTCAGCGGTCCCCGTGGTGAGCGTCGCCTCGCCGCGAACCAACCGTAGGGTAAGACCATCGCGGCCTTGCCTCACCGTATCTACGATGCTGCCTGGTTGGAGCTCGATGAGACCTCCGCCTGGCAAGTCGTAACGCTGCTGTGAACGGCCTGCCGCGAAGACTTTGCGAGCGCCTTCATCATCCGCAGGCATGACGACTGGCGGCGGATGGTCGCCGCTGTCCGACAAGGTGTCAGACAGTCCCACGCCCACCGCAAACCCAGCGGCCGCCGCCGCTGCGACCAGCGGCCAACGTCGTCGACGGTGCAAGTATCCGGTGGCGACAGGCTGACCTAGCCCCCACAACGACGTGCGCGCCACGTGGGGCGGAGCGTTGGTGTTCAGTCCGCCGTCTAGCCGCTCCCATACCCGATCGATCAGCGACTGATCGTCGTGGTTGCGGAGAACATCTCGGTCGATGCGTGGTTCGCACGCCCCTGCGCGGTGCTGGCTGCGCTTGCGGGTCATGGCTCGAGTTCCTTGTCAGCTCCGTCGGCGCCGTCGTGGGCTGCTACGAAGTGGTTCTTGAGGTAGCGCTGGGCCCGGCGAATGCGCCGCTTGATGGTGGCCAGTGAGCAGCCCGCCAGCTCGGCAGCTGCCTTGAGGTCGTGCCCTTCGACGAAGCGGAGGGTCCAGGCAATCCGATCGTCAGCCGGCAAGGTTCGCAGCAAGGCGTAGACCTGGGCCAGCTCAGCGCGTGCCCGCGGTGAGGCCTGGTCGCTGGCGATGCAGTCGATGTCCACCACATCCCCGTCACGGCCCAGACCAAACAGCCGCAGCAGCTTGCCCCGTCGCAGCCGCGAGCGGGTGGCGTGCACCACGATGCTGCCGAGCCAGCTGCGGAAGGCCTTCGGATTCCGCAGGGAGCCGATGCTCTCGAAGGCCCGCAGAAACGCGTCATGCACCACGTCTTCGACGTCGGTGGCCGAGCCGGCAATCCGCACACCAAGGTTGAACGCGAAGGCTGCGTGCCGTCGATAGAGCAGCTCGGTCGCCCCCATGTGCCCTTGGGCGACCAGGGGCACCAGGCTCTCGTCGCCTAGCGCGTCGAGCGCCGAAGTCTCGCTGCTCCGTACCGGCTGGTCGCCGCGCACCTCGGTGACCTCGCTGGCCGGCGCTCGGTCGCTCGAAGGCTCCGGGACCGGTGCACTCGGAACGAGGTGCAACTTGACGGGTCGGGCGGTCATGGGCCAATCGCTAGGTTACTGAGCAGGGACACCAATGCGTACTTTCGCTTATGCTTAGACGTCTGAACGCGAGATTCCGGCTCATGATTATGGCCCCTAGCCCCCCTAACTGCTTGGTATTTGCGGTTCTTGTCGCTCTGCTGGCGTTGGCTTGCGGTCCTGCGACGCCCAGTCCAGACGACCAAAATCAGACGCAACCCTCTGGAATCAGCGGTGGAGAGGGGGGGGGCTCGGGGATGGACCCCGCCTTGTCCGCCGATCCGATCACTCCGGCGGACCACGACGTCGAGGTCCCTCCAGCACCCTGACACCCTTGGGCCCGTCGGCCCGCTGGCCTGTCGCCCTGCGCGCAAGCTGGTTTCAGAGGGCTTAAAAGGAAGCTAGGCTGCTCGCGCCATGTCTAGCAACACGCTGGGCGCCATTTTGCCCAATACGCAGCAGGATCTCGATGCGGTCGGGGTGCTCGATCGAGTGATTCAGCTCAGCGTCTCGACCGGGGCGAGTGACATTCATTTCGAGCCCAAGCGCAAGACCCTCAAGGTGCGCTTCCGTATCGACGGCGTGATGACCGACCAAGGCTCATTACCTCTCGAGCTCGGGCCGGCGTTGCTGACCCGCGTCAAGGTGCTCGGCCGGATGGACATGACCATCCGGAGGCTGCCCCAGGACGGCCAGTTCTCCCTCGAGCTGAGCGACAGTCAACTGGTCCACCTGCGGGCTTCGACGTTTCCAGCCATTCACGGCGAGACGCTGGTGATGCGGGTACTGCTCGGCCATCAGTTGATCCCGATGGACCAGCTCGGCATGGACGACGATGAGCTGTTTCGCCTGCAACGGCTCACCACCTTGCAGTCGGGGCTGATCATCGCCTGCGGTCCCACTGGCAGTGGCAAGACCTCGACTCTTTATTCGATGCTCCAGCAGCTCGACACCGCCAACCTCAGCGTGGTCACCCTCGAGGATCCCATCGAGGTCGAGTTTCCAGACGTCACCCAAGGGCAGACCAACAATCGGGCTGGCTTCACCTTCGCGGCTGGGCTGCGGTCCATTCTGCGGCAGGACCCGGACGTCATCATGGTCGGTGAGATGCGGGATTCCGAGACCACCCAGATCGGATTGCAGGCGAGCCTCACCGGCCATTTGGTGTTGTCGACGCTCCACACGGCCGACACGGTCGAGACCATCGCCCGCATCGTCGATCTCGGCGCCGAGCCGTGGATCGTGGGCAATGCTCTGCAGGCGGTCATTGCCCAACGGCTGGTGCGCACGCTTTGCACCAAGTGTTGCGAAGAGCACTCCCTCCCAAACGACATCGTGGCCGATCCGACCGGTGGCGACGCCGATGAACGGGTGGTGTTGAAGGCTGGTCAGATGGTTATGAAGCCGAAAGGGTGCGAGGCCTGCCACGGGACGGGCTACACCGGCCGTACTGGCATCTTCGAGGTGCTCGAGGTGGATGATGATCTGCGGGATCTCATCCGGTCCCGGGCCTCGACCCGCGACTATCGCAACTACCTGCGCCAGGTGGGGGGTCGCAAGCTTCGTGAGATCGGTCTGATCCGAGTCGGCACGGGCGTGACCTCGCTGGCCGAGGTGCTGCGGGTCACTTAGGGACAGGTTGGATCTCGTTGCGGATCCACGGCTCGGTGACCGGTCGGAACGAGGCGATGGTCCCGATCCCGCCCATCACCGATGCCAGTCCCCATTGCAGCCGATTGAGGAAGGTGAACTCTCGTGGCACGTTGGGGACGTAAGGAACGGTGGGAAGCGTCTCACCGTCCCGGAAGGTCAGGCCTTTCACCCCTTTGACGATCGAGGTCACCGCTTCCCGCGCCCGATCTTGGGTGCAATGCCACACCTCTTCGGTCAACGGGCCGAGAAGCTCGATGGTGTAGGTTCGGTACACCTCCCAGCTCGGGTCGTCGGGGTCGTAGTCGAGCACCTCGACGCAAGCCCGATCGAACTCGTCCCAGTCACCGTCCATGCCGGCGATCATGTAGCGCTTGAGGCCGGCGATGAGCTCGGGGGAGATTTGTTTGACGCAGCCGAAGTCGAGGAAGGCTACGCGGCCGTCCTCCAGGAAACGGTAGTTGCCTGGGTGCGGATCGGCGTAGAGGTAGCCGTGCCCGAGCAGGGCGCGGAACATGAAGCGCCAGATCGTCATGCCTGAGCGGTTGCGCTGCTCCTGCGATGCCGTCTTACAGAACTCTTCGTAGCCGATGCCGCCCAGCAACTCGGCGGTCAATACGCGTTGGGTGCTGAGTGACTGGTGCACTCGGGGAATGACGATTTCCGGGTCGGCGGCATGGATGCGCCGGAACACGTCGGCCATCTCGGCCTCCCGGGTGTATTCGAGCTCGCTCAGGAACACCTCGGTGAGCTCTTGGAGCGTCTCTTTGGCGTTCTCCTTGTGGATCATCAGCGGGCCCATCATGCCTTGCAGCATCGCTACGCTCTTCAGATCGTTGCGGATCGCTTTGTCGATGCCTGGGTATTGTACCTTCACCGCGACGCGGTCGCCGCCGTGGGTCGTGGCCCGGTGCACCTGGCCGATGCTCGCCGCCGCGAAGGGCTCGGTTTCCCACTCGGCGAACAGCTCGGTTGGATCGCCGTCGAGCTCGGCGTTGATGACCTTGACAGCAGCTTCCGGCGACAAAGGGGGCGCTTTGTCGAGCAGCTTCTTGAGGACCTCTTGGAACTTGTCCTCGTAGCCTGGCGGCGCAATTCCGTCGATGTAGCTGATCATCTGCCCGATCTTGAGGGGCAGCCCTTTCATGTCGCCCAGGGTCTTGAGCATCGCCTCGGCGGCCTTCTTCGCCTCGCCCTTCATGCGCTCGTGCGCCTCGAGCTCTTCTTGCTCGGTGCGTTCTTTGCCCATGGCACGGCGAGCGGTTTCGATGGCTAGGGGGATCCCTCTGGTGCCCAACCCTGCCAGGCGTGCCAGTCGGCCGAACCTAGACGTGGGGGGCTTCTGCTTGGGCTTGCTCATTGACGGCGGCGCTCAGCGTCGCTTGGCAGCATTGCGGATTTTGGCGACCGGCCATAGTGAAATGGTGTTCCGCAGTCGCTGATTGACGTGGTTTGGCAGGTCTCGTGTCGTGGCGCGGAGGGCGGTTCGGCCATCTTCGACCACCCCCCGGAGCTCGGTCGGTGGGGCGCCAGCGTCCCGTAAGACGTCTCGGATGTCACCGAGCAGCGCCTGGGGGATCCGACCACGCACCACCCTGAGCTTGCCTGCTCGCCACCGCAGCGCGAACAGCTCGTTGGCCCTGAGCAGGGCGACCACGAGCGGGATCGTCAGCAGGACGAGCAGCAAAGGGACGAACCAGGACACCACGCTACTGTAGCGCTTCGGCGGGTGGCCGATCCGCCCCTCAGACCGGAAAAGCTTTCTTGAAGGCTTCGAGCTGAGCGCGGGTGCCGAGCAGTACGATCTCACTGCCTGCAGCCAGCGTGGTGTTCGCTGTCGGCACCGCTAGCGGCGTGTCCTGGCGCCGCGAGCCGATCACGTTGAGTCCCGTCCGGGCGCCGATGTCGCTCTCCACCAACGTCTGGCCCGCCAGGCTCGGTGGCAAGGGGAGGACAAAGACGTCGATCCCCTCTCCGACCACGACCAGCTCTCGTCCTTGCAGCACGCTCAACAGTGAGGTGGCCCCGAGCGAGCTCTGGGACAGCGCGAAGTTCGCCCCGGCGCGGTACAGCGATTCGAGGTTTCGCTCGTGGGATACGCGGCTGACGATGTGACCTTCTGGGTTCAGGCGGCGGGCGTAGATGGCGAGGTAGATGTTTATCGCGTCATCGTGAGTCGTGAGCAGCACCGAGGGGGCTCGCTCGATGCCGACGGCCTTCATGTTCTCTAGATCTTCAGCCCGGCCGATCACCACGTGGTGGGCAATGGCTTCGAGCCGCGACCTCAGCCTTTCGTCCGATTCGATGACGTTGGCCCGAACGCCTCGTGCGCCCAGGGCGCGGATCGCTGCGCGCCCGACTTTGCCGCCGCCGATCACCACGACCGGCTCGTTGCTCGGGTGATCGATGACGAAGGCGTCGTTGAGGGTTTGGATCTGCTCGGGGGTGCCCACCACGACGATGATGCTGTCCTCGTTGAGCACTAGCTCGGGGTTGGCGGGAATGAGGCGGCCGCGCTCCCAGCTGCCGACGATACTCAGGCCGGTGAGCTCGCGCAGCTCGCTTTGGCGGATCGTGCGTCCCACCAGGCCGGTACGGCGCAGCAAGAGCTCGGCAATCACCGCCCCGTCCACGGTGCCGATGGGATGGGCGCTGACCGTCCCGGCACTGGCGTGGGCCGCCAGGTGCTCACCTAGCCGGTGGGTCAGGGCGACGACGTAGTCGGCACCACTCAGCTCGAGGATGTCGATGGCGTCGAAGCTCCCGACGATGGCAGCTACCTCGAGCTTGGGGGCATGCTCCCTCAGGGTCAGCGTGATGTTCGTGTTCTCCGCGTCGCTCAAGTTGGCCACCGCCAGCTTGGCCCGCCCAGCCCCCGCCGAGCGCCAGGTCTCCACGCTGTCCCGTTCGCCGACGAGCACTTTGATTCCATCGCCGTGGAGTGCCACGGCTTTGGCCGCATCCGGCTCGACCACCACGTAGTCCACCCCTTGAGCGTCGAGCTGGGCGACCAACACTTCGGCGATGGCGTCGTAGTGGCAGATGATCACGTGGTCCGACACCTTGGGATCGATTTTCCGCGGCGCCTGCACCCGGAGATGGGCCTCGAGCCAGGGCGCGTAGAAATGTCGGATGAAGGCGAAAGGCAGCACGATGAGTAGCAAGACGACCCCAGTCAGGAGCACGATCATGCTGAACCCGCGGCCGAGATCGGTGTGGAAGGTGATGTCGCCGAAACCGAGGGTGGTCATCACCGTCAGCGTCCAGTAGACGCCGGTCAGCCACGTGTGATTTTGCCCCTCCAGGAGCATCAACATGTGGAAGCCGACGCTGTAGACCGCAATGAAGACCCCCAGCACTGCGACGTACTTGAGGAGCGCCTTGACGTTTCGGCGCATCTCCCGCTGCTTGAGGATCGCCAATATCTGAGAGGTGAGGAACTTCATGCCTCGCCTCGCTGCTCACCACGCCAGCGCTTCATCGATTGTTGGTGGCGAGGGTGGCACAGGTGCCGGTCATCGTCGACGGGTCCCTAGCGTCGCCCGCGTTTCGTGCTTCGTCGGGTGCCGACGCGCCGGCGCCCTGAGCGACCGCCGGCCTTGGCGCCTTGTTGGCGGGCCCGCTGGCTCTCTCGCTTCGTCTTGCGGCCTCTTTGGGGGGGGCGATCCAACAGCCGGCGGCCGTAGATGGTCCGTCGCAGCAGTGCCACGTCCTCGATGACGACCATCACCGAGTCGCCGAGCGCGACGGTGTCGCCCGAGCCCCAGGCCGTGGCGCTCAGCGCCAGCTCGTCGATCTCGTATTCTTCGGTGCCCAGAGCGTTCAGCTTGACGAGCACGTCGATGAAGGGATCGTCGACTCGGACGTAGAGCCCCGCTGGGGTGATCGCCGTCACCGTCCCCTCGACGATGTCCCCCACGTGGGCGAGCATGTAGAGGCAGCGATAGACGTCGGCCACCTCGCGCTCGGCAGCCATGGCGTTGCGCTCTCGCTCCGAGGCGGTCTGGGCGGCTTGGCGCAGGCTCGCCAGGGTGTCGTCGTCGTGCGCCGGCGGCTCCCCCTGTAGGGTGCGCCGCAGGATCCGGTGCACCGCCAGATCGGGGTAGCGCCGAATGGGCGAGGTGAAATGGAGGTAGGCCGGTGAGGCGAGGCCGAAGTGACCGATGTTGACCGGGTCGTAGCAGGCTTGCTGTAGCGCCCTGAGTAGCAGGCCGTGGAGCACCCTTTGTTTGGGATGGGCTGCCAGCTTGCGCAAGAACTTCGAAAGTCCTTTGGGAGTCCCACCGGTTTCAGGGTCGAAATCGACGCCGAAAGTGGCGCATTGGGCGGCGAATCGGTCGAGCTTTTCGAGGTCCGGGTTGCCGTGGACCCTGAAAATGGCTGGGACGCCTCGGCCCCCGTCGGCGGCGAGCAGGGATTGCGCGACCGCTTCGTTGGCCAAGAGCATCAGCTCCTCGACGAGCCGATAGGCCTTCTGTACCCCTGGGTCGTGGCTGCGCTGGCTGACGGCGACTGGGGCACCCGAGCGCTTGTCGAGCTCGATGCTGACCTCCGGGATCTGGAGATCCAGCGCCCCGCGACGCATCCGGCGCTTGCGAAGCTGGGACACGAGCTCCCAGATCACTTGAAGCTCCGGGCGGAGCGCTTCGGCCTTGGGATCCCGCTGCGGTTCAGTGGTGAACCCCAGCGCCCGGGCGACCGAGCGGTAGCTGAGAAAAGCGCGGGATCGCATCTTGCCCTCGATCAGCCGCGTCTTGCGCACCGCACCGGTTGGGTCGAGGTGTAGGTGCACACAAAGACACAAGCGCTCCACGTCCGGCAACAGGGAGCACAAGGTGCTGGACAGCTCAGCGGGCAGCATGGGTACCGCTCGGTCCGGCAGATAGACCGAGGTTCCACGGGTGAGGGCCCCGTCGTCGAGTGCGCTGCCCGGCGACACATAATGGGACACGTCGGCGATGGCGATCCAAGCCTGATAGGCGCCATTTTCGTCCTGCTCGGCCCAGATGGCGTCGTCATGATCCCGGGCGTCGTGGGGATCGATGGTGAGCAAAGGGATCGCGGTGAGATCCTCTCGGGTGGCCAAATCGGCGGCGCTGGGTTCGGATCCGAAAGCGGCGGCCTCGGCCAGGGCCGCAGGGTCGTGGTGTTCTTGGACGTTGTGCTCGATGAGCACCTTGGCTACCTCGACTGCCGGCTCCCCCGGAGGACCCACCACCGCCGTGAGACGACCCTGGGGGTTTTCGTCGTGGCTTTGTGGGAAACGGGTGATCTCGACGACCGCACACAGCCCAGCGCGTGCTGAGCTTTCTAGATTCCCCGGCCCAGCCGGTTGCGTCCCGTCGCTCTCCGAGCGCGGGGGCAGCTGTTCGTCCACAATCTCGATGGGTCCGCGCAGGCGGCTGTCGTCAGGCTCGAGGTATCGTTGCCGGGCTCGTCCCCGGAGCACGCCGACGACCTGTCGCCGCCCCCGCTCGAGCACCTCGACCACTTCGCCCTCTCGTCCCCGTCGGGAGTGGGCGACCACCCGGATCCGCACGCGGTCGCCGTGCAGCGCGCCACCGATGGCCTCGGGGGGAACGAAGACGTCGTCGCTCGGGGCCAGCCTGACGAAGCCGAAGCCTTTGGGGTTGGCGTGGATGATGCCCTCGAGCAGGTCGTCCCGCTGCTCCTTCATGCCAGGGGCGAGCCGGTAGCGGCGGCCGGCGCGGGCTATCAGGATGTCGTCGGTGACCAAATCCTCGAGCGCTGTGCGGAAGGTGGCGTCTTGGCGGACCGAGAGCCGACTGGCGATCGCCGCAGCGTGAAGCGCTCGGCGCTCGGCGCCTAACAGGTCGATGATGGCGTGCTTCAGCGACGGCCGAGTCGGCGAGGCCCAGCCAGCAGTATCCCGCTCCAGGTCCGCAGCCTTCGCGTCAGGGGGATCGGGCGTCATGGTGGTCGCGTCTCGTCCACGGGCGTTGGTTGCTCCGCCGTTGCTTTGCCCGCCCGCGGCGCGTCTCGCTGAAGGGACGGTAGACTACTCGCCGACAACATTCCAGCCAGTGCATGGTCACAGCAAGCGATGCGAGGCTCCGACCCGGAGGCCCGCGCCAACGGCCATGGTGATCCGCTTCCTCGACATCCTGCTCGGCGCTGCGCTGTGGGTGGCGCAGGTGGCCTCACGCCGGGCTGGCCGGTCCAACCAGGAAAAGTCCAGCAAGGCGTGACTCCGGCGGCCTGAACGCGGCATGCTGTAGCCTGCTGGCCGCGCAGGTTATGATCGAGAGCTGACAGGAGAGACCCTCACAGGAGAAACACTGGGTGACTGAACGGGCACAGAGCGCTGAACCGCTCGACGATGTGAGCAACAGCCTCGATGAGGGGCTCAAGAGTCTGCCTCGTCCGCGGCGAACCATGCGCACAGTGACCCTCGTGGTGGTCGCCATCACGTTCGCGCTCTGTGGGTGGCTCGCCTGGATTCTGCGCGGTGAGGCGCTCTATTCGGTCACCGAGGGACAGGTTCTGGAGATCGGCGTTTTCACCCGCGCCAAGCTGGACGATCGAGTGAGCAATCGCTACGTCCGGACGCTGGTTGAGCTGCGTGGTGTCAAGGCCGTGCGCTTCCAGCGCCCCTTGGACGGCGACGAATACCGCCTCGCCATGGCGAGCCCTGACCGCTGGGTTGCCTATCGAGTCCCTGAAACGCTTGCCGGGCCGCGGTTCGTACCGCCCGGTCTGGTGGCTGGGCGGCTGGTGCGAGTCTCCGATCTCGGGCCGCGCTTTGCTGGGCTGGAGCCGGCCTTGGCCGAGGCTTCGGGCCAACCTGCTGACCAGGCATGGGTACTGGTTGATGGGCACAGTCCGTCATCCGCTGGGTGGTTGGTGGGGCTCGAGCTCATGCTGCTGGCCTTTCTGGGTTGGAAC
>JAUVCD010000532.1 GCA_030590865.1 Myxococcales bacterium
CGGCAAGTGCGTCTTGGCCACGGCGCAAGAGGAGCGTTGCGCCAAGCTGTTCGCGCCGGCCTGCGAAGCCTTGTGCAAAGCTGACGTCCCGCGAGGCTGTGACACGCTCGCCCGCATTACCCGGGACGGCTATGGACGCCCAAAGGATCGCGAAGCCGCGCTCGCGCTCTACCTGCGCGCGTGCGAGCTCGGCGATGGCAGCGCCTGCTTCGAGTACTCCTGGGGGCGCGCGAACAGTGCGTTCAAGGAGACCTACCAGCCGGCCGCAGCGCTTCAGGTGGCGGAGCCTGCCTGCGCCTCAGGCAATGGCGGCGCCTGTGGTGTGGTCGCCACACTCGCGAACACGAAGTCGAAGACCCCTTTCCCCCGGGCCGACCATCAGCGTTATGTGTCTTACGCGCAGCGGGCCTGCGATTTGGGCGATGCCCCGTGGTGCATCGATCTCGCGCAGCGGCTACTCGAGGATGGCGGTGAGCCGCAGCGCGCCCTGGTGCTCTTGGAGCGCGCCTGCGAAGGCGGCAGCGCTGGAGCATGCCGTCGCTGGGGAGAGGTCCTGTCACAGGGGTTGCACGGGGTGGCGAAAGATCCCGCGCGCGCTGTGGATGCCTATGCGCTCGCCTGTGTTCACGGCGATGCCTACCGTTGCGCACTTGCTGCCGAGCCTCTGCTCCAGGCGCCAGACGGTGTGGCCCGGGACCTCGACCGTGGGATCGCCTTGGCAAAGCGCGGCTGCGCCGCCTACGGCAGCCGGTCGTGCGCGCTCCTGTCACGCTACGTCAAGGGTGAGCCGCGCCGAAAAGCACTGAGCCGCGGCTGCAGTCTTCAGGCGACCAACAAGGGATCGAAGGTCTGCCTCGACGCAGGAAAGGCCAGCCTGAAGCGGGCGGCCGATCTGGACGCCCGTGGTTGTGAAGGAGGCGATGCGGTCGCCTGCGAGCGCCTCGCAGGACGGGAGCTCGAGAAGGCATGCCGGCTCGGGCAGCAGGTAGCCTGCGACAAGCTGCGTTGGGCGTCGCCGAACCGCTATCGCAAGGTCGCGACGGAATACTGCCAGCGCTCCAAGAAGCGTGACAACCCATGGTGTCAGCGACTGCGCGACGAGGGCTGGCTGTCGGACTAGCCATCCCAGCACCCCACGAGGTGCCCGCCAGGTAGCACCTGATGGTGAACGAGGAAGGGGTCAAGGGGCTGGGGTCTTGTTACAAGTTACTTCCGACGACGGACCAATGGAAAGGGCGCGCCAATGGGACGAGTGGATGGCTCCTGCCTGCTGATCGGGATGATTGCCCTAGGCGGTGGGTGCGACGGTCAGTCCGGCCAGGACCCATCCACCGATGGGGGGACCACGCAGGACGGTGGGAACGACGCTGCCGTGGACGACGGCGGGGACGGCTGCACCGGCATTGATGAGATCACGTCCAAGGTCTACTTCTGCTTCGTCATTCATAATGAGGAGGACGACGCCAACGGCATCCCGGGGAGCTCGGCCCACATTCCCGACTACAATGACGACCCGGGGATATTCGATCACTTCGCAGACGCCATGGTCGACTACGCGGTGATGCTGAGCAGCTATGGAGCGACCCTCAGCTTCCAGCCCGATTGGACCTTCACCGAGGGAGTGGAGCGCTATCGACCGCAGTTCTTCGTGGATCTGCTGGCGCTGGGACACGTGGAGATTGTGCCCCACGCTCATGAGACGGTGGTGGCTTACGACGAGCTATACGACCGCCTGGGCGCGCTCGGAGCGTCCCCACAGCTGATTCTGGGCGGCATGACCTTTGACGCCTATCGGACCAAACAGGCGTGGTTTGCGACCCATCCCGAGTTCGCCTTCTGGGGCGCGCCCACCGTCACCGTGGGCCACGTTGATGACCAGCCGGCCCCGCCCTTCGCTTACCGGATCCCCATGCCCGAGGCGGTGACGGAGGTCACGGATCTCTACACCCATGCGGCGTCTTCACCGGTCATTGCTACGCCAGGGTTGCCGCCTCACCTGACGGTCATGTTCACGGTCAAGCCGGGCGGGCGCTATCTCTCGCCGTCCTATTCCTTCAACGCGACTCGGGAGTTTCTCGCCGAGGCGAGCGACACCAGCGTTCCGGCTCAGTGGCGCAAGCAACCCACTGGCGACGGCGTGACTGCGGCGGAGCTGATCGCGTCGATTGGGGCGACCCTCGAGGACGACCTCCTGCCGCTCGTGAGCCAGGGAAGGCTCGAGTTCAAGACCGTGGGCGAGCTACTCACCCTCTATCGCCAGTACGAGTCATGCCTGGACCTCGTGGACGGGCAGGACCTGAGCGGCTTCGTGCCCAGTCCCCCGTGAGCGCTCGTCGGGTGAGCACTCCGGCGCTTTGTATGGCGTCAGCTGAACTCCGACCAAAGCGGGGTTTGAGCTAAGGGACAATTTCGGAGGCAAGGCAGCCTAGGGCGCACAGCAGCCCTGGTGGCACTTCGGACGGTACTTGCTCGGTGGGCATGCGCCGGCGACCGGGTTCAGGCAGGGGCGGGCCGAGTAGTCGGGCTTCGTCGCCGCCTGCTTGGTGAGCCCAGCGTCGAAGCACATGTCCGTCACCACGGTGCAGTCTGAGTCCTGTTGGCAAGCTCGGTCGGCGTGCGGAACGTTTCCCCACACCGTGGCAGCGTGGTCGCACCTGGCCGTACTCCCATAGTCGGCGCCCACGGCGAGGCCATCGGTTGCACCGGCTCGTTGGGTAGCCGTCCACAAACCTTGGCCCCCCCGCTGGTGGCGGGTGGGGCTCAGACTCTATCCGCCTTCCTACGGTGCGGGCATTCTGCCGCGCCGATCTCGCCCGTCCGGAGATGGCCACGCCATCCGAGCCACCGCGTGACCTAGCCCATGAGCGACTCGCCACGGCGCATGGTGGGCGCTAGCATGGGCAAGTGCCTCGCTTTGCAGCGACCTTCGTCCTACTGGCGGCTTGCGGGTGTTCTGAGGCCCGGGAGACGGCCGTGCCCAGCCAACCGGTGGGGGACCCGCCCTGCGGGCCGCCTGGCGTCCTGCTCGACGATGGCAGTTGCCAGCAGCCCGGCGTGCCGCCCGAAGTTTGCCCCGACGGTTTCGAGGTCGACCTCGGCGGCTGCGTAGCGGTGCTGGCGGGCCCCTGCGAGCCAGGGCAGATGGCCTTGCCGGGCGAGCCAACCTGCCGACCGGTGGCCGATTGCGGCGACGGTCCATGGGGTACCATCCCGGTGGGCCCCGACACCGTTTACGTCGACGGCAGCTTTGGCGGCGTTGGCGCCGGCACCGAGGCGGCACCCTTCACCTCGGTGCAAGAGGCGGTGGCGGCCGCCGCCCCGAACGGGATCGTCGCCATCGCCGAGGGGACCTACGTCGAGGACATCACGCTCGACAAGACGGTGCAGCTGTGGGGTCGGTGCCCGAGCCTGGTCGAGCTGGTGGGCACCGGAGACCAAACCGTCTTCATCGTGGAGGGCGCGTCGGGCAGCGCCGTCCGCTCCCTCGCCATCACCGGTGCGGGTCGGGGCGTGCGGGCGTCCGGCGCGCTGGACGTTCAGCTGGACCGCGTGTGGATTCACGACACCGCGGGACGCGGCGTGAGTGTGGTCAACGGGTTCGGCCCCACCTCGCTCGAGGTCGTGGGCTCCCTCGTCGAAGCCACCGTGGGCATGGGGGTCTACGCGCTCGGCACCGAGGTGACGGTGCGTGCCAGCGAGGTGCGAGACGTCGTGGAGGGACCGCCCGGCACCGAGGGCAGCTACGAGCTCGGCTTCGGCGTGATGTCCCGCGTCGAGAGCAACACCCTCGATCCGGCGCTGGTGCTGGTTGAGGGGTCGACGGTGCGACAGAACCACTATGCTGGCCTATTTGTCCACGGCGGGCAGTTGACCGTGCGCGACTCGGCGGTGCACGACACCCGAGCAACGCCCAACGGGCAACGAGGGGTCGGCATCTTCGTGCAGCTCGACCACGAGATCTGGGTGCGCGGGACGGCCACTGTCGAGCGGACCGAGGTGAAGGGGAGCATCGGCGCCGGCGTGCTGGTCATCGGCGCTGACGCCACGCTGCGCCACACGATGGTGCACCAGACGGTGCCCATCGACGACGGTAGCTGGGGCAGCGCCCTCAGCGTGGAAGAACACGCCCAAGACGGCAACACGGAACGAGCCACGGTCACGGCCGAAGCGTGCGCCTTCATCGACAATCACCAGACCGGAGCGGCCGCGTGGGGCTCGGACCTGAACCTGGTAGCAACCTTGATCCGCCACGTGCGCCCCGACCAGAGCTGGCCCTCCAGTGGCGGCGGCGTGTTCGTCATGAGCGGTTGGCTCGACCCAACCGCCGCTGGGCGGCTGCACGTCCAACGCAGCCATGTCGACGACGTCGTTTCCTTCGGCATCGCGGCAATCGACGCCCAGGTCGAGGTGCACCAATCACTGGTCTCGAAGGTGGCACCCACCGCCGCCGGACTCTACGGTGACGGTATTGGCGCGGTCCGCCCGACGACGACGTTCCTGGTGGCCAACACCGAAGTACGTGACGCCTCCCGTGTCGGCATCGGGTCCTTCGACGCCGCCACCTCGGTCGCCGATTCGCGACTCGACTGCAACGTCATCGATCTCAGCGTCGACGGGGCGGGTCAGTTTGCCGACCTGGGTGGTAACGCCTGTGGCTGCGGCGACCAAGAGAGACAGTGCCAGGTGCGCACGATCGAGCAAGAAGTGCCCGAGCCCATTCCGCATTGAGCCGGAGCGCCGGCCCGGGCGCGTTCCGCGGGGCGGCGCCGTCCTTCGCCTGACGGCCCGTTGACACCGGTCAACCTGACGTTGCGTTACCTTTCCTGTCACCCACCAGCGAAGGAAAGGACCGAACCCTGGCAAACACCCTCTCTACCCAGGAGCTGCGCGGCCGCCTCGAGGCAGGTCCCGTGGCCCTGTTCGACGTACGTGGCGACGTGGAATACGAGCAAGGGCACATTCCCGGCGCCAAGACCGCACCGCTGGGCTCGCTGGTGTTTCGCGTGGCCAGCGTGATGAACCCCGACTCGTTCGTGGTCGTGTACTCGGGCGGCAAGGACTGTGAGCTCGCCACCGAGGCTGCCGATCGGTTGGAGCACTTGCGGCTGCGCAACGTGTACCGCTACGAAGCGGGGCTCGAGGGCTGGCGTGACGCCGGTCACCCAGTCGTGCCGTCAGTGGATGCCAAGGTACACACTCAAGGTCCGGTGATCGAGTGCCGCGCTGTCGTGCTCGACGCCGAACGCGCCGAACGCGCCTACGGCGGCGCTTTTGCCGCCAAACCCACCGGAGACCAGTGGGGCGCCGGCGGGTGATCTCGCGGCCGGTTTGCCGCTCTGCCACGCACCGCGCAGATTCACCCGGGGCGTGACGAGTCGCCGCTCCCCAAAATGCGCTGGCGCTGACTGCGGCAGATATATTCGGCTTCTGGGCCGCTTATGTCCGATTCGAAGGAGCCGACCAAGAAGCGCGCCGAACGGGGCGAGAAGCTCGACGAGCCGCTGTTTGCGAGCCCCCGCGGCCATGCTCGTCCTGACCATCGTGTTGCTGCTTTTTGTCCGGGTGCGCCGCCGTCCGCCTCACTGAAGAAGTGGAGGCAGCTTGCCGTAGCTCCCTGCCGTGCAACTCTGGTGGGGGCGCTGGTGAGGTCACCGGCCTGCGCTCGTCGTACGCCACCAGACACCTCCTCCGGCATGCTCTGCATCGCATTGGGTAGCCGACATGCTCTGCAATTCCTCCTCATCCTGCAGGACGCCTCGATCGACTCCGGGCAGTGCTGTAGCGACTCTTGCGCAGCAATAGTTGCGTCCATGCAATTGGCATTGCGCTGATTCAATCTCCGGCTTTTGCATCTTCTCCGCAAGTTTTCGGAATCTTGCACTTCCTTTGACTGGCGAAGCGTCAGCTTCAACGGCCCGCCGATTGCAGTGGTTCCAGGCACAACAACACCTGGATCGACGACGGAGGGAACGATCATGAACACGCACATCACACTCGCCCTGGCCCTGGCCCTAACGACGGCCGCTTGCGTTGGCGCGCCTGAGGACCAGTCGGTTGCGACCTTGGAGCAGGAGCTGTCCAGCGGCCAAGGCGCCGTCACGTTGGATTTCGTCAACGACCAAGAGCAGGCGACGTTTGAGGTGCTCGACGTGGTCTGTGAGCTCCGCAGCGACTCGGCAAAGAAGATCGTCCGGCATCGTGACGGCAAGGACAAGGTCGCCTTCACCAGCGACGACGATCTGTTCGACACGGTGCAGGAGCTCGATGACGTGGCGATGGTTGGACCCGTTACGCTCCAGAAGCTGTACGACTGCGCGGTGCTGTTCGATCCGAACGCCTGCACACCCGAGGTCTGCACCGAGGAGGTGCAGTACTGGGGCGAGACGGCGCTCGACTACGAGGAGATCTGGAACGAGGCCTCGCTGGACTCGAGCTGGTCGGAGACCATCGCGGAGCTGGCGGTGGATGCCGAATACTACAAGGCCAACACCTACTTCCCGGTGACCTTCGGAAACCTCAGCATCTTCCGCGACAACGACGTGGCGGTGCGCTACCAGGTCGGCTTCCGCCAGTGGATCGATCCGGAAGGTGGCGTTCAGCTGTGGATCGTCTACACCCTCAACAGCTGCCGTGAGGTCATCGACATCGCTGCGTTGCTCTGAGCGTTGTTTGCGGCGTTTATTGGGTTCGTGCTGTAGGAGTTTGCTCACGGGCCGTGGACACCGAAGCAGCTGGCCTTGGCGAGCCTGGTCATTGAGCCTGGTCATTGAAGAGGACGACCTGGTCGCCTTCAATGCGGCAGCC